>DASXRW010000038.1:0-4054 GCA_036506355.1 Burkholderiales bacterium | reverse complement strand
GTGCAGCACCTCGATGCCCGCGGTGCGCTTGAAGAGCTCCATCACGAGCTGGCCCTGCGTGCCGGGCCCCGGCGAGCCATAGGTCAGCTTGCCGGGCTTCTCCTTGGCGAGCGCGACGAACTCCTTCAGCGTCTTCGCCGGAAGTGACGGATGCACCGCAACCACCGCCGGCGGTCCGCCGAAGAGCGCGATGTGCGTGAAGTCCTTCAGCGGGTCGTACGGCGTGCCGTTGGGCAGGTGCGGCGCGATCACGTGCGACGCGACGCTGGACACGACGAGCGTGTAGCCGTCGGGCGGCGCCTTCGCCACGAGATCCGACCCGACGACGCCGCCGGCGCCGCCGCGGTTCTCGATGATGAAGTTTTCCTTGAGCTGGTCGCCGAGCTTCTGGGCGACCAAGCGCCCGAGCGTGTCGGCGCTGCCGCCGGGCCCGAAGGGCACGACGATCTTGACGGGTCGCGCCGGCCACGGCTGGGCCGCGGCAGCGAAACTGAGGAGGAGAGTGCAGAGCAAAGCGACGAAGCGGGTCATGCGCCGATTCTATAATCATCAGCGTGAAGCACGACTGCATCGACATTCATACACACGTCGTTCCAGAAAATTTTCCGGCGTACGCGGGGAGCGGACGCGACGTGCCATGGCCGTCGATGGCGCCGGCGCACGCGTGCCACAGGCACGTCATGATCTCCGGCAAGGTCTATCGCACCGTCGCGGACGGCAGCTGGAGCGTGCCGCGGCGCATCGAGGACATGGGCGCGATGCGCATCACGCGCCAGGCGATCTCGCCGATGCCGGAGCTGCTCTCCTACTGGCTGCCGCTCGCGGATGCGAAGGTCATGGTCCGGTATCTCAACGACCAGATTGCCGCGATGATCGCAGAGGCGCCCCAGCGCTTCGTCGGCCTGGGCGCCGTGCCATTGCAAGATGTGGACGCCGCGATCCGCGAGCTCGAGTACTGCAAGAGCTTGAAATTCGCCGGCGTCGAGATCGCGAGCCATGTGAATGGCATTTCCATTGGCGATGCTCGGTTTGAGCCATTCTTCAGCGCAGCGGAAAAGCAGGGCGCCGCGATCTTCGTGCACGCGCTGCGCCCCGCGGGCCAGGACCGCATCGTCGGCGCATTCTCCGAGCAGGCGGTGTGCTTTCCGGGCGATATCGGCCTCGCCTGCGCCTCGATGATCACCGGCGGCATCGGCGCGCGCCACCCGAAGCTGCGCATTGCGTTCAGCCACGGCGGCGGCGTCATGTCTATCCTGCTGCCGCGCCTGGTGCACGCCTGGAACATGGTGCCGAAGGCGAAGGAGTCAGTGACGGAATCGCCGGCGGTGACGGCGAAGCGCTTCTACTACGACCAGCTGGTGTTCGATCCGAGCGCGGTGCGCTTCGTCATCGGGACGTTCGGTGAAAAGCAAATCCTCATCGGCACCGACTACCCCTTCGCGCTCGGCGACAGCCATCCGATGAAGACCCTCGAGCTCGCCCGGGTCCACGGCGAGACGCTGGTCGCGATCAGTTCGACGAACGCGAAGCGCTTTCTCGGTCTGTAACGAGCCGCGGCAGCAGCTCGCTGATCGAGCCGGGCAGCACCGCGTCCGCGATGTCGTCGAACGGCGTGGGCTGCGCGTTCATGATCACGGTCTTCGCGCCCGCGGCGCGCGCGAGGTCGAAGGCGCCGGCGATCGGATAGACCTGCAGGCTCGTGCCGACGGCGAGGAAGAGGTCGGCTTCGCCCGCCGCCTGCATCGCGCGGTCGATCACCTCGGGCACGAGCTGCTGGCCGAAGGAGATGGTGTCGCTCTTGAGGATGCCGCCGCAATCGCGGCAGGGCGGATCGGCCTCGCCCGCGCGCACGCGCTCGAGCACGAGCTGCATCGGCCCGCGCCTGCCGCAGCCCCAGCACATGAAGCGACGCATGCTGCCGTGCACCTCGATCACCAGGTGCGCCGAGTTGCCCGCGACCTGGTGCAGCTCGTCGATGTTCTGCGTGATGAGCGCGTGGAGCTGGCGCCGCCGCTCGAGCTCGACAATCGCGAGGTGCCCGGGATTAGGCTTCGCGCTCCAGGCGGGACTCGAGAGCCGGTTCTGCCACGAGGCTTTGCGCACCTCGGGATCGGCAAGGTAGTAGTGGATGTTCGACATCTTCTCGGCCACCGGATTCCTGGTCCACACGCCCTGCGGGCCGCGGAAGTCCGGGATCCCCGAGTCGGTCGAGATGCCGGCGCCGGTGAGCACCACGATGCGTTTCGCATCGCGCACCCAGCTCCGCGCATCAGCCTCGCGTTTCACGGCGATATAGTAGCGCCATGACCGCCGCCAACATCCGCCGCCTGATCGGCGTCGCCGCGCCGCTCTGGGCGGGCGAGGCCGAAGTCGTCACGAGCTACTGGTCCTCGCCCAAGCGCACGCGCGACACCGATCTTCTCTGGCTGCGCCGGCAATGCTTCAAGGAGTTCTGGGGCTCCGGCGTCGGCAAATACGACCGCGGCGGCGTGGTGCTCGGCCAGCTGAAAAATTTGCTCGCCAAGGGTGCCGAGATCGACGTCAGCATAGACCGCTACGAAATACTCGAGGCGCTGGACGGTGTGCGCGCCGAGTACAGCCACTACTGCGCCTTCGCCGATCTTTACGATGAGCTGCGCTCCGCCGGCACGCCGAAATTGAACCCGCAGATGCTCGAGCCGTGGCCCGAAGAGGATGCCCTCACCGCATTGCGCTACCGGCACCAGGACGAGCACGGCGCGCTCGGCATGCGCGCGTGCAAGTTCACCGAGGGCGGCTACTGCACGCTGTTCTCCGCGGGCATGGCACTCAAGGGACGCAGCGGGGTCGACGGCAAGATCGCCGTCGCCTGCGGCAAGGTCTACGACGACGAGTTCGAGCACATGCTCGCCGGCATCGCCGGCATCGCGGAGGAAAACCTGGGCACGAGCGACTGGCAGCTCATGGAGCGGCTGGTGACGGAGCAGCTACACGCGCGCATCCGCATGCGCAATGCGCAGTTCAGCTTGCCGCTATCGGAAGACCGTGTGCAGCGAATCTTCGCCGGCGAGGTGCAGCCAATCGACTTCGACTACCGTCGCGCCCGGCTCGCCGCCTAGGGCATTTGAATCTTGCCGCCGCCCCCGGTCACCGGCGGCAGCGGGCCCTGCGGCACCACGATCTGCGACGCCGCCTGCCGGCGCAGCTCCTGCAGCTCCTTCACCGTGCGCTCGATCGCCTCTTTCGCGAGCTGGCCGAACTTGTCGGCCGCCTCCTCGAGCGAGCCGGCGCCGATCTCGAAGCCGATCGGCAGCGCGCCGGCCGGCGTCAGCACCTGCGTCTCGCCGACATAGAGCACCGCGCGCGCCTCATCGCGTTTGCCGTCCTTCTTCACCGGCGTCATGCGCCGGATGGTGCCGACGCGCCGGTCGGTGAAGATCTCCTCGAGATAAAGCGCGTTCGGATCGACCTTGATGTCGCTGGTGGTTTCGGGTTTCGTCGCCATGGGTTAGTAGCCTGTATACGGCGGCGCTGTCGGGAGCACGAGCTCCCAGCCGCCAGGACAATCCTGCACGTAAGGATAGTAGGCGCCGGTCGCCGCGCAGTAATACCAGTACGCCGCGGGCCCAGCGACCGCGGGCGCGTAGTAATAGCCGGGCCCGTAGTACATCCCAGTGTAGGCGCGCGGCCAGGACACGAAGGTCGTGCCGACGAACACGCGGCTGCCGCCGTGATGATGGTGGTGGTGCGCCACGCTGCCACCGCTCGCGGCGTGACCGCGTCCGCCGCCGCCTCGGCCGCGGCCGGCTTCCGCATCGAGCGCGATCGTGGCCAGCGCAAGCGCGGCGCAGCTACCGACGGCGAGCCTCGCCAACCTCATGGGCCTAGCATAGCACCGCGATATTTTCTGCGTATCATCGCGGCGCATGACGTGGTCCATCATCGCGCGCGATGCGGCGAGCGGCGCCTTCGGCGTCGCCATCGCCACTCGCTTCTTTGCCGCCGGCGCGCTCTGCCCGCATGCGCGAAGCGGCGTCGGCGCGCTCTCGACCCAGGCGCTGGTCAATCCGCACTA
>DASXRW010000037.1:0-6466 GCA_036506355.1 Burkholderiales bacterium | reverse complement strand
GATCAGGCCCCAGAAGAGCTGCGGCTTCTCGTTCATCACCTGCGGCCCGGGTGCGATGCCCTGGATCATGAGCGCGCCGATCATCAGCGCCATCACCGCGTTGCTCGGAATGCCGAGCGTGAGCATCGGGATGAACGAGGTCTGCGCGCCGGCGTTGTTCGCCGACTCCGGTCCGGCGACGCCCTCGATCGCGCCCTTGCCGAAGCGCTCGGGGTGCTTCGATACTTTCTTCTCCAGGGTGTAGGCGCCAAAGGAGGCGAGCAGCGCGCCGCCGCCCGGCAGGATGCCGAGCATCGAGCCGAGCGCGGTGCCGCGCAGCACCGCCGCCCAGGAGTCCTTGAGGTCCTGCTTGGTCGGATAGAGGTGCGTCACCTTGCTGGTGAAGATCTCGCGCTGGTCCTTGAGCTCGAGGTTGCTGATGATCTCCGCCGTGCCGAACATGCCCATGGCGACGATCACGAAGCCGATGCCGTCGGACAGCTCGGGTATGCCGAAAGTGAAGCGCAGCACGCCCGAGTTGACGTCGGTGCCGACTATGCCGAGGAGCAGACCTAACAGCACCATGGCGATCGCCTTGATCAGCGAGCCGTGCGCGAGCACCGTCGCCGCTACCAGGCCGAACACCATCAGCGAGAAGTACTCGGCGGGCCCGAACTTGAGCGCGACCTCCGCGAGCGGCGGCGCCGCCACCGCGATGATCAGCGTCGCCACGCAGCCCGCGAAGAACGAGCCGAGCGCGGCGATGGCGAGCGCCGGCCCGGCGCGCCCCTGGCGCGCCATCTGGTAGCCGTCGAGGCAGGTCACGACCGAGGAGGACTCGCCCGGGATGTTGACCAGGATCGCCGTGGTCGAGCCGCCGTACTGCGCGCCGTAGTAGATGCCGGCGAGCATGATGAGCGCGGCGATCGGGTTCAGGTTGAACGTGATCGGCAGCAGCATCGCGATGGTCGCCACCGGCCCGATGCCGGGCAGCACGCCGATCAGCGTGCCGAGAATCACGCCGATGAAGCAGTACATGACGTTGACCGGATGGACCGCGACCTGGAAGCCGATCAGGAGGTTGTGGAAGATTTCCATCGCGGCTCCGCTCAGTAGCCCATGAATTCGGGCCACACCGGGAAGGGCAGCGTCAGGCCCTTCACGAACACCAGCCACGAGAACGCCATGAGGATGATGTAGAGGATGGTCACTTCCTTCCAGTTAAACTCGTGGCCGCCGAGCGCGCTGACGTAGACCAACGCCGCGGTCGCTCCGACCAGGCCGAGCGGCTTCATCAGATAACCATAGAGCACGCAGCCGACGCTGATCAGGATGAGCGGGCGATAGCTGAATGCCGGGACCGGCGGCCCTTCGATGGCGAACGAACCGAGGAGCACGATCGCGCCGAGCACGGCGAGCATGCCGCCGAGCATGGTCGGAAAATACGAGGGCCCCATGCGCACCGCCGTGCCCATCTGGTAGTGGATCAGGGCCCAGATCATGAAGAACAGACCGAAGCCGATGAACATCAGACCGGCCCAGAAATCCTTGGGACTTTTTATCTTCATCGGTGACCTCCTCCAGAGGCGCGCGAAGTGTAACATGCGCTCCCAATTCAACGACCTCCCGCAGATGTCAGCTTCCCGCCTGCTTGTCCTCCTGCTCGCGCTTGCGGCATGCGGCGAGCGCCCCAAGCTGGAGCGCCTGCCGGCGAGCGCGGTGGTGCTCGCCTTCGGCGACAGCCTGACCTTCGGCACCGGTGCGAACGAAACGGAAAGCTATCCCGCCCAGCTCGAGAGCCTCATCGGCCGGCGCGTGGTGCGCGCCGGCATTCCCGGCGAGCTGACCGCGCAAGCCCTCGAGCGGCTGCCTGCGGCGCTCGACGAGCACGCACCGCGCCTGCTCATCCTGTGCATCGGCGGCAACGACTTCCTCCGGCGCTTGGGCAACGCGCAGGCCGAGCGCAACGTGCGCGCCATGGTGCAGCTCGCGAAGAGCCGCGGCGTGAGCGTGCTCCTGATCGGCACGCCAGAGCCGGGATTGCTGCCGTCGCCGCCCGCCTTCTACGCCGCCGTGGCGAAGGATCTCGGCGTGCCCTATGAGGATGGCGTGGTCACCGAAGTGCTGAAGGACGCGAGTCTCAAGTCCGACCCGATCCATCCGAACGCGCGCGGCTACCGCCTCATCGCCGAGCGCCTCGCGGCGCGGCTAAAGAAAAGCGGCGCGCTCTAAGCCGCTCGAGGTCCTCGGGCCGGTCGACGTCCCAGACGGTGCGCAGCAACCGGTGTTTTAGGCGCGCGCGCGCCATGTTTTCGATGGTCTTCGCCAGCACCTGCGGTCTGCCCCATTCGACGCTCGCGAACACGGCGGGCGAAACGCGGCGTGCGCCGATCAGCGCGTAGCCGCCGTCTTCTGCCGGCGCCAGCACAAGGTCCGCGTCACCCTGGAGCAAACGTACGGCGCGGCGCAGATCCGCCGGCGTGAGCGACGGGCAGTCCGCGCCGATGAGAATCGCGGTGCGATGGCGCCGCAGCGCGCCGCGCAAAGCGTGGTGCATGCGCTCACCGAGATCGCGGCCGCGCTGCAGCCGCACCCGGACGTTCAAAGTACCGAAAAGGCGGTGGCGCACGGTCGCGTGCAGCTCGACCGGCCCGCAGTGCGCGCCGAGCGCGGTGCGCACCGCGGTACGGATCAGCCGCGCGTGCAGGCGCGCTGCGCCGGCGGCGCCGAGGCGCGGCGCAAGGCGCGTCTTTACCCGACCGGCGAGCGGCGCGCGCGCGAAGACCATGACGATGCTGTCAGCGCTGATCGGCGTACTCGCGCGCGAGGCGCTGCGGGGCGACGCCGAGCGCGTAGAGCAGCCGCAGGCGCCACATGAGAACGATGGTGCGCAGCACACCGCGCGCCTCCCAGCGCCGCGCCGAGATCGAGACGCGCTCGCGCAGGCACGCCGGCCGGCCGCGGCGCTTCATGGCGCGGCTGAAGGCGATGTCCTCCATCAGCGCGATCTCCGGGAAGCCGGGAAACGCGTCGCGCCGCACGAAGATCGCCTGGTCGCCGGTGGCGATGCCGGTCGCGCGCGAGCGCAGGTTCATGGCGCACGCGACGATCTTGAGCAACGGATGGCGGCTCTCGATCCGCACGTCGAAGCGCCCCCAGCACGCCTCTTCGAGCGCGCGCCGGATGTGCTCGTCGGCCCGCTCGGGCAGCCGTGTGTCGGCGTGCACGAAGACAAGCGCCGCAGCATGCGCAGCACGCGCGCCGGCATTGAGCTGCGCTGCCCGCCCACGGGGAGCCGAGAGCACCAGGTCGCAAAGGGGCGCGGCCAGCTCGGCGGTGGCGTCGTCGCTCGCCCCGTCAACAACGATCACCTGGTGCCCGCGAGCGCGCAGCGGCCTGAGCGCCTCGAGCGCCTCGCGGATGCGCGCAGCCTCATTCAGCGTCGGGATGATGACTGCTAGCCGCGCATCCACGCGTGGAATCGTTCGACCTTTCTCAGCAGGCCTTCAGGCGCATGCGCGCGCTTCCACGCGCCGGCGGCGTACTTGTTCGCCTCGGCGAGCGTCGGATAGATGTGGATCGTGCCGAGGATCTTGTTCAGGCCGATGCCGTGCTTCATCGCGGCGATGAACTCGATGATCAGGTCGCCGGCGTGCTCGCCGACCAGCGTGGCGCCGAGGATGCGGTCCTTCCCCGGCACCGTCAGCACTTTCACCATGCCGTGCGCCGCGCCATCGGCGATGGCGCGATCCAGCTCGTCGATGCCGAATTGCGTGACCTCGTACGCGACGTGGCGCTCCTGCGCCTCGGTTTCGTTGAGCCCGACGCGCGCCACCTCGGGATCGGTGAACGTCGCCCAGGGAATCACCGAATAATCGGCGCGAAAGCGCTTGAATGGAGAAAAGAGCGCGTTCACCGCCGCGTACCAGGCTTGGTGGGAGGCGGTGTGCGTGAACTGGTAGGGGCCGGCGACGTCGCCGCAGGCATAGATATTCGGGTACAGCGTCTGCAGATAGTCGTCGGTCTCGACGGTGCGCGCCTGGGTGATGGGAATGCCCAAGTCCTCGAGCCCGTAGCCCGCGGTGTTGGGCACGCGGCCGAGCGCGCAGAGGAGCCGATCGAACTCGAAGCGCGCCTCGCCGCCGGCATGCTCGCAGACGAGCGTGCAGCCGCCCTCGATCCGCGTCGCCCGGTGGCCAGTGCGCACATCGATGCCCTCGGCGGCGAACTGCGCGCGCACCAGCTCCGAGACCTCGGGGTCCTCGCGCGCGAGCAGGCGCGGCAGCATCTCGACCTGCGTGACGCGTGCGCCGAAGCGCGCAAAGGCCTGCGCCAGCTCGCAGCCGATCGGCCCGCCGCCGAGCACCGCGAGGCGCTTGGGCAGCTCGCGTAGCTCCCAGACGGTGTCCGAGGTGAGGACCCGCGCCTGCTCGATCCCCGGGATCGAGGGCACCAGCGGGCGCGCGCCGGCGGCGATGATGATGGCGCGCGTGGTGAGCGTGCGCTGTCCATCAATCTGTACGGTCCACGGGGAGGTGATGCGCGCCTCGCCACGAATGCATTCGACACCGAGCTGCGTATAGCGCTCGACCGAATCGTGCGGCTCGACCGCACGCACCACGCGCTGCACGCGCTCCATCACCTCGGCGAAGTCGAAATCGACCGCCGGCGCGCGCAGTCCGTATTCGCCCGCGCGGCGCATCTGCGAGAGCACGCGCGCCGACTTGATCAGCGCCTTCGAGGGCACGCAGCCGGTATTCAGGCAGTCGCCGCCCATGCGGTGCTTCTCGATGAGCGTCACCTTGGCACGCACCGCGGCGGCGATGTAGGCGGCTACGAGCCCCGCCGAGCCCGCGCCGATCACGACCAGGTTGCGCTCGAAGCGCGCGGGGCGCTGCCAGCGCGCATAGACGCGCCGCGCCTTCACCGCGTCCACCAGCTTCTTGGCGGCGAGCGGAAAGACGCCGAGGAGCACGAGCGCGCCGAAGAGCTGCCAGGAGACGATGCCGCGGGGCGAGTCGATGCGCGCGAGCTGCGTGCCGGCGTTCACGTAGACGATCGTGCCGGCCAGCATGCCGAGCTGGCTCACCCAGTAGAACGTCCAGGTGCGCAGCGGCGTCAGGCCCATCGCCAGATTGATGGCGAAGTACGGCACCGCAGGAATCAGGCGCAGCGTGAAGAGATAGAGGCCGCCTTCCCGTTCGATCCCGCGATTGATCGTCTCGAGGCTCCGGCTGAAGCGGCTCTGCACCCAGTCGCGCAGCACCAGGCGCGAGACGAGAAACGCGATGGTAGCGCCGATGCTCGAGGCGAAGGAGACGATGATCGTTCCCCACAGCAGGCCGAAGATCGCGCCGCCGAGCAGCGTCAGCACGGTCGCGGCGCCGGCGAGCGAAAGGCCGGTCAGTGCGATGTACAGCGCGAAATAGGCGAGCGCCGTTTGCCGAGGATGCGCGTGGTAGTAGGCGTCGATCGCGGCCTGCTGCGCCTTGATGTTCTCGAAAGTGAAGTAGCGCTGCGCACCCGCGGCGAAAAACGCGGCCAGCGCAAGCACGATGACGAGGAGGACGAGGCGCTTGCCCGCGCTAGGCATGCAAGGCGCCGCCGCAGGAGGAGCCCTGCCCCGCGGTGCAGCCAAAGCAATGATCGCGTACGGCGATGCCCGCGCCCGGGAGCTCGCGCGCGACCAGTTCGGCGAGACGGGTGCGCCGCCCGCCAAGCGGCACACCGAGCATCTGGTTGAAGTCGCAGTCGTACACGTAGCCCTGCCAGTCGACGGAAATCAGGTTGCGGCACATCACCGCCTCGAGATTTTCATCCCGGTGCGAAGCGCGCAGCAGCGCCATGTACTGGACGAATTGCCCCTTCGATACCAGCGTGGAGCCGAAGCGCTGGATCGGCATGTTGGCGAGCGTGTAGAGCCGGTTGAAATGCACGCCGTGGCGGCTGCCGAGCTCGCGCTTGTAGTCGGCTTCGAGCTTGTCCTGCGCCGGCGGCAGCGACGGGCCCTGCGGGTTGTAGACCAGGTTGAGCACTAGCTCCGATCCCGGTGCGCCATAGCCCAGGGCGTTCAGCTCGCGCAGCGCCGCGATGCTGCGCTGGTAGACGCCGCTGCCGCGCTGCCGGTCGACCAGCTCGGGCGTATAGCAGGGCAGCGACGCGATGATCTCGACGCGCTCACCGGCAAGGAACTGCGCGAGGTCCGCCTGTCCCGGCTCCTGCAGGATGGTGAGGTTGCAGCGGTCGATGACGTGCTTGCCAAGCCCGCGCGCGCGCGACACGAGGCTGCGGAACTGCGGATGCAGCTCGGGCGCGCCGCCCGTGATGTCCAGCGTCTCGACCTGCGGCAGGAACGCCACCACGTCCTCGATCACTTCCGGCGGCATCATCTCCGTGCGCTGCGGCCCGGCATTGACGTGGCAGTGAACGCAGCTTTGGTTGCAGCGGTAGCCGACGTTCACCTGCAGGATCTCGAGGCGCTTGCGCC
>DASXRW010000036.1:0-5018 GCA_036506355.1 Burkholderiales bacterium | reverse complement strand
GTTTAAGACTAGACAGCGATCGGCGCCTTGATCGCCGGATGCGGCTCGTAGCCTTCCAGTGTGAAGTCCTTGTACTCGAACTCGAGCAGTTCGCGGCGCGCGGGGTTGAGGCGCATGCGAGGGAAGGGGCGCGGGCTGCGGGTGAGCTGCTCGCGCGCCTGCTCGAGGTGATTCAGATACAGGTGCGCGTCGCCGAGCGTGAGGACGAACTCGCCGGGCTGGAGGCCGGTGACCTGCGCCACCATCAGCGTGAGGAGCGAATAGGAGGCGATGTTGAAGGGCACGCCGAGGAAGAGGTCGGCGCTGCGCTGGTACATCTGGCAGGACAGGCGTCCTTCGGCGACGTAGAACTGGAAGAGCGCATGGCAGGGCGGCAGCGCCATCTTGTCGACGTCGGCGGGGTTCCAGGCGCTGACGATGTGGCGGCGCGAGTCGGGGCGGCTTCGCAGGTTCGTGATCACCTGCGCGATCTGGTCGATCTCGCGTCCATCGGGCGTGCGCCAGTGGCGCCACTGGTAGCCGTACACCGGGCCGAGCTCGCCGCGCTCGTCGGCCCATTCATCCCAGATCGTGACGCCGCGCTCCTGGAGCCATTTCACGTTGGTGTCGCCGCTCAGGAACCAGAGCAGCTCGTAGAGGATGGACTTGAGGTGCAGCTTCTTGGTGGTGAGGAGCGGAAAGCTCTTGTCGAGCGCGAAGCGCAGCTGCCGGCCGAACACCGAGAGCGTGCCGGTGCCGGTGCGGTCGGACTTGCGCGCGCCATGGGCGAGCACGTCGGCCAGCAGATCGAGGTAGTGGCGCTCGCTCACGGAAGGGTAATGGAGGCGCAGAGGTCGGCCGCGCTCCGGAAGCGGTCCTTCGGTTCCTTCGCGAGCATCTTGTCGAGGAGCGGCTGGTGCGCGGCGAGCGCGTCGGGCAGGCGCGGCACCGGCGCCGTGACATGCATGCGCATGAGATCCGCCGGGCCGGCCGACTCGTAGATCCGCGTGCGCGTGAGCATCTCCCACAGGATCGCGCCGAGGCTGTAGAGGTCGGAACGCGCGTCGAGCGGTCTTCCGAGGCACTGCTCGGGGCTCATGTAGCGCGGCGTGGCGAGCAGGCGCTGCTGGCCGGTGAGCGTGGAGTCCATCGCCAGGTCCTTGGCGAGGCCGAAGTCGACGAGCACCGGGCGACCGTCGGCGCGAAACAGGATATTTGCCGGCTTGAGATCGCGATGGATGATGCCGCGAGTGTGGATCGCGTCGAGCGCGCGGCTGACCTGCGCCGTGATGCGCAGCGCGGTGCGCGCCGGCATGCCTTCGTAGATGCGCGCGGCGAGCGTGCCCGAGGGCAGGAATTCCATCGCGATGTAGGGATGCTCGCCGGCGAAGCCCTGGTCGTAGATGCGCGCCACGTGCTCGATCTCGAGCTTGGCGAGCAGCTTGTACTCGCGCACGAAGCGTTCGAGGAACACCTGGTCGTGGCGCACGCGCGAATCGAGCACCTTGAGCGCGACGCGCAGTCCGTCGAAGTCGCGCTCGGCGAGGTAGACCTGCGCCTGGCCGCCTTCGCCGATCCTCTGCAGCGTCGTGAAGCCGGGCACCAGCGGCTTGTCCATCGGCCGTATACTGCCATCATGCTGAAGCTTTTTGGCGGCGGTGCGGATCACCCGCTGCGCAACCCCAAGGAGGCGCGCCGCATTCTCGAGGCGCTGCCCGCCGAGGACCTGAAGGCGCTCGAAGAGCTCGCGCACTGGCTCGAATCGGTGAGCGTCGCCGAGGGCTTCAAGCCGGCCGAGCGCGCGGCGCTCGTTTGCGCCGTCGACGAGGCGGCGCAGCCGCGCCTGCGCAAGGTGGCGCGCGAGTACTGCGGTACGGCGCGGCCTTCGCGCTACCAGGAAAACCGCATGTGGACGCAGCTCCACGAGTACTGGAAGCAGGCGGGGCTCGCGTTCGGCCGCACGCTCGACGGCGCGGCGCAGGCGCCGAAGGCGCTCGAGCCGAAGAGCGTCGCACTCGCCGCGACGCGCGCGCTGCGCGCCGCCGCGCAGCAGATCAAGTGGCAGCACATGCGCTATGGGCCGGTCGATCCCGCCGTATGGGGCATCGTGAACAAGGTGTACGCCTATTGCGAGGCGCGCGGCCTCGCGGAGGGCAAGCTCGCGCTGTATGGGACTAGCAGCGCGACCGGCGGCGGCGATACGTCGCCGAAGCAGGAATTCCTGAAGGCGCTGATGTTCAGCGCGAGCTCGCCCGACAGCCTGCTCGCCGCCGAAGTCGAGCTCGTCGAGCGCGTGATTGCCGAGCTCGCGCCGAGCTTTCTGCTCGCCAACGCGCCCGCTGCGGGCCTGCTTTGCTGGACCGATCTGGGCCGCGCGATGGCGCCGCAGCGCATCGTGAAGCCGCCCGAGGCCTCCGCCGGATTGCGCTGCTTCGGGCCGGGCAACGCGCTCGCCAGCCTACAGGGCATCGTCCAGCGCGCCGAAGCGACGCGCGAGCTGCCGCAAAGCCTGGGGACGACGTCCGATCCGGAGGCGGCGCTCGACGTGCTGCGCCACCTCGCGGTGCTGTGGTCGCCCGAGCCGCCCGAGCGCAAGCACGCGCGCCACATGGTCAAGTCGCGCCTCACCATCGCGCACGGCTTCGCCGGCGTGCTCCAGGCCGTGGGCGAGGCGAGCGCCTCGCTCGACTTCGACCAGAAAGCCGCCGAGAGCTGGGTGGTGGAGAACGTGAGCGCCGGCGGCTTCGGCGCCATCGTGCCGCAGGCGAAGGGCGACTGGCTACGCGTCGGTGCGCTCCTCGCGATGCAGCCCGACGGCGGCAACAACTGGCTGGTCGGCGCCATCCGCCGCGTCAACCGCACCTCGGCGCAGGAAGCGCGCGTCGGCATCGAGACGCTGTCGCGCGCGCCCAAGGTGGTGAAGTTCCGCGTGCGCGGGCTCGGCGACGAGACCGGCCTGCTCCTGCCGTCCGCGGTGCTCGGCTCTGGCGAAGTGTCGATCGCGATGCGGGCGGGCGCTTATCCGCCGGGACAAAACCTGGAAGCCAGTTTCGACGGCCGCGAGCACGTCTACCTGCCGCAGGGCGGATCCGAGCGCGCCGAGGACTACGAGCTCATTCGATTCCGCGAGATGATCCGCGAGTCCTGAAGAAGGCTATCGTATGAACGCGCGCCGGCGAATACTCGCTGCAATCGGCGCGCTTGCTCTAATGCCGAGCGCCGTCGCGCAGCAGGCCACAAAGTTACGGCGCATCGGGTTTTTCAGCATGGGCGGCTCGCAGAGCGATGCAGGCTGGCTCGATGCATTCCGCGAAGCCATGGCGCAACTGGGCTGGGTCGATGGCCGCGACTACACGATCGACGCCCGTTATGCCGATGGCAACACGGCAGTAGGCGACCGATCGGCTGCGCAGCTCGTGGCGACGCAGCCGGACGTACTGCTGACGACCGCCGAGGCATCGATGAAGCCGCTCGCCGCGAAAACGAAGACCATACCTATCGTTTTCACGCGGGCCGCGGATCCTGTCGGCAACGGCTTTGCAGCGAGCCTGCCTCGTCCCGGCGGAAACATCACCGGCGTTCTGAGCTTCGAGCAACAGCTCGCGCCCAAGCGGCTGGAGTTGCTCAAGCAAGCGGTGCCCAGGCTCTCCCATGTCGCGGTACTGTTTCAGCCGGGCGCGCCCAACAGCATGGCTCAAATGAAAGAGGTCGAGCAGGCCGCTGGCAGGCTGCAAATGCGGCTCATGCTCCTCGACGTGCGACAGGCCGATGAGATCCAGCCGGCGCTCACCCGCGGCCTGAATGCGGGCGCCGACGGCTTCGTAGTCACCAGCGCGTTTCTCATCTCTGTGCACCGGCATGCCATCGCCAATCGATTGGCGCAAGCGAAGATTCCGTCGATATTTGGCTTCTCTGATGCCGGCGGCCTGATGTCTTATGCACCCATTGTGCGCGAAAACTTCAAGCGCGCTGCGACCTATGTCGACAAGATCTTGAAGGGCGCCAATCCCGCGGAGCTGGCGATCGAGCAGCCGACGACCTTCGAGTTGGTGCTGAATCTCAAGACTGCCAAGGCGATCGGCTTGACCATCCCGCAGTCGCTGCATTTGCGCGCCGATCGGGTGATCGATTGATCGATCAGCGCTTGATCCATAAGAAGACCTCACGGCTCCGCACGGCATCCTGTACGTAGATCGTGCGCTCGGGCGGCCAGTCGCCCATGCGGTGCCAATGCGACACCACGCGCGCACCTGCGGGAAGCTCGCGCTCGAGTTTCGGGCGCAGCGCGAGATTCAGGTCATAGGAAAGAAACAGCATCACCGCTGTCGCCTCGCGCAGATCGCTGCGCATCAGGTCTTCCTTCCGGAAATCGATCTTCTGCGCGACGCCGGCCTGGGCGGCATTGGCGCGGGCCTCGGCGATGCGCCGCGGATCGATGTCGACGCAGACGCCGCGCGCGCCGTAGCGCTTCGCCGCCTCGATGACGATCCGGCCGTCGCCGCAGCCCAGGTCGTACACCACGTCCTTCTCGCTCACCGCCGCGAGCTCGAGCATCGCGCTCACCACCTGCGGCGGCGAGGGCTCGTAGCGCACGAGGTACGGCGTGTCCTGGGCCGCGGCGCAGGCGGTGAGGAGCAGTACTAAAGCACGCACGATCGTCCCCGCGAAGGCGGGGACCCATTTGAACTGCATCAACTTGGGTCCCCGCCTTCGCGGGGACGACGGCTTCGGAGCATTCCTAAATAATTCTTGAAAGGAATGCGGAGATATCCGCGATTTCCGGCGCGCACACCGAGTGCGGCATCGGATAGTCGTGCCATTCGATCTTGTAGCCGAACTTCTCCAGCTGCTCGCGCGAGGCGCGCGCACGATGTAACGGGATGAGATCGTCGTACTGGCCGTGTCCCATGAAGATCGGCACATCGCGGTTGGCGTCGCTCCGCTCGGCGGCGAGCGTGGCGGCGAGCGGCAGGTAGGTGGAGAGCGCGATCACGCCGGCGAGCCGCTCGGGATAGCGCAGCGCGGTCTGCAGCACGATC
>DASXRW010000035.1:0-5277 GCA_036506355.1 Burkholderiales bacterium | reverse complement strand
CGCCGACCTCGGCGCCGCGCAGTGCGGCTACTGCACGCCGGGCATCCTGATGACCGCCAAGGCGCTGCTCGCGCGCGAGCCGCATCCCTCGCGCGAGCGCATCAAGGAAGCGATCTCCGGGAATCTTTGCCGCTGTACCGGCTACCAGCAGATCGTCGAGGCCGTCGAGGAAGCCGCGAACCGGATGGCCGCGGAATGAAGGTCATCGGCAAAGCGCGCCGGCGGGTCGACGGCCGCGCCAAGGTCACCGGCCAGACGCGCTTTGCGGACGACATCGTGCTGCCGCGCATGCTGTACATGAAGCTTCTGCGCTCGCCGCATCCGCACGCCGTGATCCAGGAAACAAACGTCGAGAAGGCAAAGGCCCATCCCGGCGTGCATCTGGTCCTCACCGGCAAGGACTTCCCGGTCACCTTCGGCATCCTGCCGATCAGCCAGGACGAGTATCCGCTCGCGCCCGAGCGCGTGCGCTACGTCGGCGATCCGGTCGCCGCGGTGATCGCCAAGGACGAGCAGACCGCAGCCGAGGCGCTCGATCTCATCGACGTGCGCTACGAGCCGCTCGACACCATCAGCAGTCCGGAAGAAGCGCTCGCCAAGCCCGAGCCGCGCATCCATGCCTACAGCGAGCGCGGCAACATCCACCGGCTGCAGGCATTCGAGTTCGGCGATGCGGACGCGGCGATCGCTGGGTCGGACTTTGTGTTTGAGGATCTGTTTTTCTACGAAGGCAACACGCACCTGCCCATCGAGCAGCACGCCTGCGTCGCCGCGGTCGACGCCGACGGCAAGCTCACGTTGTGGTCGTCGACGCAGGTGCCGCACTACGTGCATCGCTGCCTTGCGCGCGTGCTGCAGATGTCCGCGGCGCACATCCGCGTGATCGCGACGCCGAACGGCGGCGGTTTCGGCGGCAAGTGCGATGTCTGCAATCACGAGATGGTCGCGGCCAAGGCCGCGGTGCTGCTCGGCCGGCCGGTAAAGATCTGCCTCAACCGCGAGGAAGTCTTTTACATGCACCGCGGCCGCCACCCGGTGCTGATGAAGGTCCGCACCGGCGTCACCAAGGATGGAAAGCTGACCGGCATGCACCTGCAGACGCTCGCCGATGGCGGCGGTTACGGCTCGTACGGGGTGGCGAGCACCTTCTACACCGGCGCGCTCCAGACGGTGACCTATGAGCTGCCGCGCTACCGCTTCGAGGCGGCGCGCGTCTTCACCAACAAGCCGCCGTGCGGGCCCAAGCGCGGCCATGGCACGCCGCAGCCGCGCTTCGGCCAGGAGATCCAGCTCGACAAGATCGCCGAGCGCCTCGGCAAAGACCCGGCGGCTTTGCGCCTGGGCATGCTCGCCAAGCCCAATTCGCTCACCGCGAACTGGCTGAAGATAGGCTCTATGGGTCTCGAGCAATGCATCCGCACCGTGGTCGAGCGCTCCGATTGGAAAAACCGCTTCCGCAAGCTCGGCCCAGGAAGAGGACTCGGCCTCGCCTGCGGCTCTTACTTATGCGGCGCGGGCCTGCCAATCTACTGGAACAAGATGCCGCAGTCGGGCGTGCAGCTCATGCTCGACCGCAGCGGGCAGGTGACCGTGTTCTGCGGCGCGACCGAGATCGGCCAAGGTTCGGATGACGTGCTCGCCGCGATCGTCGCCGAGGTCCTCGGCATCGATCCGTTCGACATCCGCTGCATTACCGGCGACACCGGCATCACGCCGGTGGATCTCGGGTCCTACTCGAGCCGCGTCACGGTGATGATGGGCAACGCCGCGATCGTCGCGGCCGAGAAGCTGAAGACGCAGATCGCCGAGGCGGCCGCCGAGCACCTGGAAGTCGCGCCCGACCGCCTGGTCTTCGCCAACGGTCGTGTCTCGTTCGACAGCCGCAGCATGAACTTCGCCGACGCGGTCGTGCTGGCGGAGGAAAAGTTCGGCACGCTGGGATCGGTCGGCTCTTACAAGCCGCCGCGCGCACCGGGCAAGTACAAGGGCGCAGGCGTCGGGCCTTCGCCCGCGTATTCATATACGGCCTGCGTCGTCGAAGCCGAGGTGGATGCAGCGACCGGCTGGATCAGCATTCCGAAAATCTGGATCGCGCATGACATCGGCCGCACCATCAACCCGGTGCTCGCGCGCGGGCAGGTCGAAGGCAGCGTGTACATGGGCCTCTCGGAAGCGCTGATGGAAGAGCAGGTATTTCGCCGCCTGCCGCCCAAGCTTTCGCGCGCGCTGGTGCACAAGATTCCATCACTCCTCGAGTACAAGAGCATCACCTCGCTCGACATGCCCGAAGTCGACACCGTGCTGATCGAGGACCCGGACCCGAACTGTCCATTCGGCGCGAAGGAAGTCGGGCAGGGGCCTTTGCTCCCCGTGATGCCCGCGGTCGCCAATGCGATCTACGACGCGGTGGGCGTGCGCATCGACGAGCTGCCGATCACGCCCGACAAGGTTTTGCGCGCCCTTGAACTGAAAGCCGCAGGCAAGCCCGCGCGCATCGGTCCAGAGCACTTCCCGGCGGTTCCTTATCCCGCGCCGCTCATCGTGCCGCCGCCCTGGGAAGGCGGCGACGGCAAGGAGATCAAGCCCCGTGATGCGGCTGCCGTGGTTTGATTTTCGCGCGCCGAAGAGCCTCGCCGAAGCGGCGCGCATCCTCGCGGGCGAAGGACCGAATGCGGCGCTGATCGCGGGCGGCACCGACCTCTTGCCGAACATGAAGCGACGCCAGATGGCGCCACGGGTTTTGGTCTCTGTCCGGCATATCCCCGAGCTCAAACGCAACGGGACGGTCCTCGGCGCCGGCTTGACGCTGACCGAAATCGTGCGCAAGCCCGAGCTGCCGCGCGGTCTGCGCCAGGCGGCCGCGCTGGTCGCGACCGTGCACCTGCGCAACATGGGCACGATCGGCGGCAACCTGTGCCTCGATACGCGCTGCAACTACTACAACCAGAACTACGAATGGCGCAAGGCGATCGACTTCTGCCTGAAGAAGGACGGCGATATCTGCTGGGTGGCGACCGCGAGCAAGCGCTGCGTGGCTATGTCCTCGACCGACTGCGCGCCCGCGCTTCTGGTGCTTTCCACGAAAGTGAAACTGGTGTCGGCGAGCGGCGAGCGCGAAGTGGCGCTGGAAGAGTTCTACAACAACGACGGCATCGACTATCTGCGCCGCCGGCCCGACGAGATCCTCACCGAAGTGACGTTCGAGAATGCGCCAAGCACCTACTGGAAGCTGCGGCGCCGCGGCGCGTTCGACTTTCCGGTGCTCGGCGTCGCCGCCGCGATGCATGCCGAAGGTGCACGCATCGCGCTTGGCGCGGTGGCCTCGCGGCCGTTCCTGGTCGAGAGCGCGAACGCCTTCCTGCGCGGCAAAGCGCTCACCGACGAGGTGATCGCTGAGGCGGGTCGCCTCACCGCCTCGCGCGCGAAGCCGATGGACAACGCTGACCTCGACCTCTACTGGCGCAAGGATGTCACCGCCGCCTTCGTCGGCTACGCGCTGCGCGAGCTGCGCGGCGACGACATGCGCGATACGCGCCAGCGCATCGCCCGCTACCAGCCGGCTTAGAATCCCCGTTTCACAGAGGAGGGGGGGATATGAAACGTTACGGTTTGGCTGCTGCAGCGATCGTCGTTGCGCTCGCCGGCTGCGCGCAAATGCGCAGCATGACGGGCATGGGCTGGGAAACGCTGGTCGACGGCGACAAGGGTCTGGAGAATTTCAGCCCCATCGGCGACGCCAACTGGCGCGCCGAAGGCGGCGCCATCGTCGCCGACAGAGGCAAAGGCGGCTACCTCGTCTCGAAGAACGCCTACACCGATTTCGAGATCCGCGCCGAGTTCTGGGCCGAGACGGACACGAACAGCGGCGTCTTCCTTCGCTGCGGCGATCGCGCCAAGGTAGGTGCGGCGACCTGCTACGAAGTCAACATCTGGGACATCCGGCCGGAGCCGAAGTACGGCACCGGCGCGATCGTCGATGTGGCCGCGGTTCCCGTGCCGATCGTCAACAAGGCGGGCGGGCGCTGGAACGTCTATGAAATCACCGCCAAAGGCTCGCAGCTGACAGTGAAGCTGAACGGCGTCGTCACCGCCAATGTTCAGAACGGCAAGCTGTCCTCGGGCCCCTTTGCGCTCCAGTATGGGGCCGGCGTCAAAGGCGCCCAGGGCGGCGCCATCAAGTGGCGCAAGGTGCAGATCAGGCCGCTCTGAGCGGCTAGTCGTTCTTGATGTTCGCGGCCTTGGCGACGGCCGTGTATTTCGCGAGATCGCGGGCCACGACCTTCGCCAGCTCTTCCGGCGTGCTGCCGACCGGATCGAGGCCCATTTGCGCGAAGCGCTCCTTGACCTCGGCGGTGTGCACCACGCGCGCCACCTCCTTCTGCAGCCGCGCGACGATCGCGCTCGGCGTCTTCGCGGGCGCGAAGAACGCCGTCCACACCGGCACCTCCATGTCCGGCACGCCGGCTTCCGCCATCGTCGGCAGGTTGGGCCACGAAGGATGGCGCCGGGCGGAGGTGATGGCGAGGCCGCGTACGGTGCCCGCCTTGAGCGGCCCCGTCACGGGCGGCGGATCGACGAACGTTACCATCGCGTCCCCGGTGAGCAGCGCCTGCACCGATTCGCCGCTGCTCTTGTAGGGAATCATCACGAAGCCCGTGCCGGTCTTCTGCTTGAAGAGCTCGGTCGTCATCTGGAAGATGCCGGCGCTGGAAGAGTAGTTCGCCTTTGCCGGATTCGCCTTCGCGTACGCGATCAACTCCTTCACGCTGCGCACCGGCAGCGCCGCGCTCACCGCGACGATCAGCGGAAACTGGCAGATGAGCGAGATCGGCGCGAAGTCGCGCTGCGCGTCGTACGGCAGCTTCGAATAGGTCGCCGGGTTGATGGTCATCGGGCCGCTCGGTCCCATGAGAATGGTGTAGCCGTCCGGCGCGGCGCGCGCCACCGTTTCCGCCGCGATGATCGATTGCGCGCCAGGCTTGTTCTCGACGATGACCGGCTGCCCGAGACCCTTGGAGAGTTCAGGCTGCATCACGCGCACGATGATGTCGTTGCCGCCGCCGGCGGCGTAGCCGACGATGATGCGGATCGGCTTGTTGGGGTAATCGCTCTGCGCGAGCGCGCCACCCGCGACACCGAAAAACAAGGCCGCAATGCAAATCAGCCGCATGATGATCATCCTCCTCTTTCTTTTACATTAGCACGCTCGTCCAGTTTGAACTGCACCAGGGCGATCGCGAGTGCGAGCACCAGCGGGCCGAGCAGGATGCCGATCGG
>DASXRW010000034.1:0-8017 GCA_036506355.1 Burkholderiales bacterium | reverse complement strand
GGATTCGGCACGTCTTCCGCCGTGCAGAAGATGCCGCCCTGGTGCGCCTCGGCGATCGCGTCGCCGCTCGGCTTCTCCCGCGCCAGGACCTCGGCGGCGTAGATCTCGCTGTCGTCCTGCGGCCGGTAGCCGAGGCGGAAGGCATTCGCGTTGTCGTACCAGGCGCGCTTGTTCCCCGAGATGCCGTAGACGATCTCGAACTTGATGTCGGGATGGTCGATGCCGATCGAGACGAGCTGCGCGAGGTCGCGCGGGCTGAACCAGAGGGAGAGGCGCCGCTTGTCGATCGGCTTGGGGTTCACGTTGCCGATGCGCATCATGAATACTTCCATGCCGTACTTGTCGGCGTAGAGGCTGCCGAGCGCCTCGCCGAACACCTTGGAGACGCCATAGCGGCTGTCCGGCTTCGGGTAGACGCGGTGGTCGATGGTCTGATCGCGGCGATAGAAGCCGACCGCGTGATTGCTGGTCGGGAAGAGGATGCGCTTGACGCCGTTCCGGCGCGCCGCCTCGAAGACGTTGTAGCAGCCGACGATGTTCGCCTTGAGGATCTCTTCCCACGGCCCTTCGACCGAGTAGCCGCCGAGATGCACGACGGCGTCGACCCCTTTGGTGATGCGCAGGGCATCCGCCATCTTCGAGATATCCGCCTTCATGAACGTCTGCCCCTTCGGCGCTTTCAGCGGGCGTTTGTCGGCGAGTCGGAGCTTGTATTTGCCGGCGAGCTCGCGGCTGAGATGGGTGCCGACGTCGCCCGTGGCACCCGTAATAAGCACAGTTTTCATCTCGCTCCCTTTTGGAATTCGGGGTCAGGACCACAATTATTTATGGCCCTGACGCCGAATTAATTGCGGTCCTGACCCCGAATTCGAGAAGTTCGTTGAATTGCGCCGCGCGCTCGAAATAGACCGAGTGCCCGGCGGCCGGCACGCGTACCGCGCGGCCTTTCGGCGTGAGCGCCGCGAGCGCGGGTCCCGCGGCGGGTGGAAAAACCCAGTCTTCATCGCCGGTAATGAAGAGCACCGGCATCGGCAGCTGCGCGAGCAATGCCGGCGGTCGTTTGCGGAGCTGCAGGATGCGCTCGCGCACCTGCTCGCGGAAGGAAGCCGGTGCCATCTCGGCGATCTGCCAGTAGAGCTGCGCGAGCGCCGGCTGCTCGCGCGCCATGCGCTCGCCGGCCGCGGGATGGATGCCTTGCCTCTGCAGCTCGGCTAAGGCGCCCGGCGCGCGGCGCGACCATTCACGGATACTGGAATCCTCGAGCTGGTCGAAGTCGAGCGTGCCCGAGGTCGATGCCATCACCAGCGCGCGCACCCTTTTCGGCTCGCGCAGCGCGTACTCGAGGCAGGTCCAGCCGCCCATCGACTGCCCGACGAGCGCGACGTCGCGCAAGTCTAGCTCTTCGATGAGCGCGCCCAGGTCATCGGCATAGGCGTCCGGCGCCCGGTTCCCCGGCACGGCGCTCGAAGGCGGGAAGCCGCGATGGGCGAACGCGACGCAAGTATGTGTACGGGCGAAGTGCGCGAGCTGCTGCCACCAGGAAAGATGGTTGCCGCCGAGGCCGTGCGCGAAGATGAGCGGCGGGCCTTCGCCGACGACTTCGTAGTAGATCTCGGCGTCGCCGCGCCGCAGCCGCCCGGTGCGCCTCATTTGCCGAGCAGCGCCTTGCGCTTCCAGTGCTCGGCGTTCACCGCGCCCTTCGGCGCCCTGCCCTGCGCGATCTCGCCGGCCTGCGCCACGGTCTCCATCGACTGGTGCTCGATCGCCGGCACGGTGAGGCCGGCGGTGTGCGGCGTGGCGATGACGTCGTGCCGCGCGGCGAGGCGCGGGGTCGGCATCTGGTCGGGCGCGCGGCCGACATCCAGCGCGCAGCCGCCGAGGTGCCCGGATTCGAGCGCGACTTCGAGGGCGTGCTCATCGACGAGGTTGCCGCGCGAGACGTTGATGAAATACGCGCCGCGCTTCATTTTCGAGAAGGCGCGGGCATTCATCAGGTTTTCGGTCTCGGCGCTGGCGACGGCGAGCGGCACCACATAGTCGGACTGCGCCAGCAGCTCATCCAGCGGCACCTGGTCCACCTTCTGGTACGGATCGTGCACCAGCACGCGCATGCCGAGCGCCTTTGCGATGCGCACCACTTCCCGGCCGATCGCGCCGTAGCCGATGACGCCGAGCGTGCTGCCTTTCAGCTCGCGTCCCATCTGCGCCGGCGGTACCCGGCCGGCGTGGTATTCGACGCTGGAGCGCGTGATGCCCCGCGAAAGATCGACGAGGAAGCCGAACACCTGCTCGGCCACCGACGTGACGAAGCCGGCGCTCGCCTGCGTCACCAGCACGCCGGCCTTGCTCGCCGCGGGCACATCGATGTTGCGGATGTCGATCGCGCAGCGCAGGAAGGCCACCAGCCCGGGCAGCCGTTCGAACACCGTAGCCGGGCCGGGCGATTGCCGATAGGAGACGATGAGGTCGCAGTCGGCGGCCGCCGCGATGAGCGCTTCGCTCTCCAGCGGGGCAGAACCCTCGTGGAGCTGCACGGTGCCCACCTTGCGCAGGCCAGCCAATGCGCGCTCGCCGTAATAGAGCGCACGAGCCTCCGGCGAATGGGTGAGAAGAATTTTCAAAACCGCAAGGCGTCCCTATTTAGGCTGCGGTTTTCTGTTCGGTGGCGAGCTTCCGATAGCGCTCGAGCGAGCGCGTGAGGTGGCGGCGCATCGCGTCGCGCGCGGCTTTCGGGTCGCCGGCGGCGATCGCATCGGCGATGCGCCGGTGCTCTTCCTGGATCAGCGCGAGATAGACGCGGCGGCCGCCCATGCGCTCGGGGAGGCCGGTCACCGTGCGCCGCGGGATCAGGTGGCGGCCGATGAACTGCAGGAAGCGCGCGAACTCCGCGTTGCCGGTGGCTTCGGCGATCGCGCGATGGAAGGCGAGGTCCTCGTCGACCGCCGAGCCGCCGGCGGCGCTTGCTTCTTCAATCTCGCTCAAAGCACTGGTAATGGTACGGAGCTGGATTTTCGTCGCGCGCTCGGCGGCGAGTCCCGCCGATTCGATCTCGACGCCGAGCCGCAGCTCCATCACGTTCAGGATGTCGTCGAGCGACTGCAGCCGCTCGGGCTCGATGCGAAACGGCGCGCGCGTCGGCTCGGCCGAGACGAAGGCGCCGACGCCCTGGCGCGTGATCACCAGGCCTTCGGCCCGCAGCGCCGCCACCGCTTCGCGCACCACGGTGCGCGAGACGCGCGCGGCGCGCGTCAGCGCCTGCTCGGTCGGCAGCCGCGCGCCCGGCGCGAGCCGGCCGCTCCTGATCTCGCCGGCGAGCTGCTCGAACAGCCGGCGCGACAACTTGTGCTCCGTGGCAAGGGGACGGATGCGCATCGCTTGACGGCGGCTACCCCGGCAGTTGTATGATGACTGACGAATCTTACCAGAGGAGGGTTCCATGGCATTGCGCCATTTCATCAGCGCCGCGCTGGCGGCCGCCGTGCTCGGCGTCCCGGCCGCGGGCCTCGCGCAGCAGAAGCAGGTGTGGAAGGCATCCGACGTGCACCCGCTCGGCTATCCCACGGTCGAGGCGATCGTGCGCATGGGCAAGAAGCTCGAAGCGCAGACCAACGGCAAGTACTCGATCCAGATGTTCCCGTCGATGCAGCTCGGCGGCGAGAAGGAGATGATCGAGCAGGCGCAGGTCGGCGCGCTGCAGATCGCGCGCATCTCGGTGGGCGCGATGGGCCCGGTGGTGGACGACCTCAACGTGTTCAACATGCCGTTCATCTTCCGCGACGAGAACCACATGCGCAAAGTGATCGACGGCCCGATCGGCCAGGAGCTGCTCGAGCGCACCTCGAACGCGCCGACCTCGCGCCTGATCGTGCTGGGCTGGATGGACGCCGGCACGCGCAACGTCTACTCGAACAAGCCGGTCACCAAGCCCGCCGACCTCAAGGGCATGAAGATCCGCATGATGGGCAACCCGCTGTTCGTGGAAACCATGAACGCGATGGGCGGCAACGGCGTCGCGATGGGCTTCAACGAGCTCTACTCCGCGCTGCAGACGGGCGTGGTGGACGGCGCGGAGAACAACCCGCCGACGCTGCTCGCGCAGAACCACTACCAGGTGAGCAAGGTCTACAGCCTCACCGGCCACCTGATCATTCCCGAGATCTTCGTCTTCTCGAAGAAGAACTGGGAGACGCTGCCCAAGCAGGACCAGGCGCTGGTGAAGAAGCTCTCGCGCGAGGCGCAGCTCGAGCAGCGCAAGCTGTGGGATGCGTATGTCGGCGAGGCCGAGTCGAAGCTCAAGGCTGCGGGCATCCAGTTCGTCGCCGCCGACAAGCAGGCCTTCTACAAGGCGACGCAACCGGTGCGCGACAAGTACGGCGCCAAGTACGCAGAGCTGCTGAAGCGCATCCAGGACACCAAGTAACGCTTCAGCTCCGGAAAACGGGCCGCCCAGCGGCCCGTTTTTTTGTATGAAACAGCGCTACCAGAAAACCATGGAGTGGCTGTACCTCGCCTGCATCGTGCTCTCGGGCACCGCGCTGGTGGTGATCACGCTCATCATTCCGCTCGGCGTGTTCATGCGCTACGCCATGAACAATCCGCTGTCCTGGCCAGAGCCGGCCGCGGTGGTGATGATGGTGATGTTCTCCTTCGTCGGCGGCGCGGCGGTGTACCGCGCCAACGCGCAGATCGCGGTCGAGGCGCTGCTCAAGGCCGTCGGACCGAAGGCGCAGGTCGCAATGACCTGGGGCGTGCATGCCTGCATGGCGGTCACCGCGCTGTTCATGCTCGGCTATGGCATCCATCTGTGCCAGCTCACCTGGTACAACACCATGGCTGAATTCCCCGACTTGCGCGTCGGCATCGTCTACATGCCGATCCCGATCGGCGGCCTGCTCACGTTCCTCTTCCTGGTCGAGAAGGCCTGGATCGGCGACCCGCCGAAGAGCGACGTCATGTACAGCGACCAAGCCGCGGAGCTCGAATGAAATCTATGAAATCGGGGTCAGGGCCGGAATTAATTGTGGTCCTGACCCCGAATTAATGGACATCCTCGTCCTCCTCGGCTCCTTCACCCTGCTGTGCGCGCTTGCCGTGCCGGTCGCATACGCGCTGGGCCTGGCGGCGCTCATCGCCGCGCTGTGGGTGGACATTCCGCTCGAGGCGGTGATGCTGAAGATCTCCGACGGCACCGACGACTTCGCGCTGCTCGCGATCCCGTTCTTCGTGCTCGCCGGCGCGATCATGGCCGAGGGCGGCATGGCGATGCGCCTGGTGAATCTCGCAAGAGTATTCGTCGGCTTCATCCGCGGCGGCATGGCGATCGTCAACATCCTCGCGAGCACCCTGTTCGGCTGCATCTCGGGCTCTTCGGTCGCCGATACCGCCTCGATCGGCTCGGTGATGATCCCGCAGATGATCAAGCAGGGCTATCCGCGCGTCTTCGCCACCAACGTGACCATCTGCGGCTCGGTGCAGGCGCTGATGATCCCGCCCTCGCACAACGCGGTGATCTACTCGGTCGCCGCCGGCGGCACGATCTCCGTCGCCAGCCTGTTCCTCGCCGGCATCCTGCCGGGGCTGCTGTTCGGCGCCTGCCTGATCGGCCTCGTGATCTGGACGGCGCGCAGTCGCGGCTTTCCGGTGTCGCAGCCCACTCCGCTGAAGGAGGTGCCGAAGATCGTGCGCGAGGCGCTGTGGGGGCTGGTGACCGTCATCATCATCATGGGCGGAATCCTGTCCGGCGTGTTCACGCCCACCGAGTCGGCCGCCGTCGCCTGCGTCTATGCATTCCTGGTCACCTTCCTCGTGTATCGCGACTACAAGTGGCGCGACCTGCCGCATCTGATCCATCGCGTCATCAAGACCGTCGCCATGGTGATGATGCTGATCGGCTTCTCGGTCGGCTTCGGCTACATGATGGCGATCATGCAGATTCCGGCGAAGATCACGGTCTTCTTCCTCGGCATCTCGGAGAACAAGTACGTCTTCCTGCTGCTGGTGAACATCGTGCTGCTGCTGCTGGGCACCTTCATGGACCTCGCGCCGATGCTCCTCATCTGCACGCCCATCTTCCTGCCGGTGATCTACAAGCTCGGCATCGACCCGGTGCACTTCGGCATGATCATGATCCTCAACCTCGGCATCGGCCTCATCACCCCTCCGGTCGGCCCGACGCTGTTCGTCGGCTGCGCCATCGGCAAGGTGACCATGGAAGAGGTGTCGAAGGAGCTCTGGCCGTTCTACGGCGCGATGTGCTTCGCGCTGCTGCTCGTGACCTACATCCCGGCGATCTCGCTCTGGATTCCCGGTCTGGTGAAGTAATTCGGGGTCAGGACCACAATTAATCCGGGGTCAGGGCCGCATCTTCATCGAGACCGAGCTCGCGCGTGATCGAGTCCTGTTCGGCAGTCGCTGCCCGTCGAGGACCCGGCTTGCGACGCTCCAAGGGCCGTCCAGCCCGCGCGGCCAGCCGCGTTTTCAGCGCCTCGCCAACAAGGGCGTAACCACCGAGGGTTGCTTCGCGTATCTCTTTTACCAGCGCAGTGTCATCGCCCGCTTCGAAGAGGCCACGGTAGGAAGCGTGCCTGGACACCGGCTGGGAGGCGAGCGCGAGGAACTCCGCGTGCGGCGTCAACAGCCGGTTCTCGGCTAGACCCATGTTGCCGGCATGACTCGACCACGCATAGGCGGCCGGCGCCGTCACCATGCCCGCCTCTACCGGGTTCATTTCGACATAGCGATAACAGCCCAGGACATATCGCGCCGAGTCGACTAGGCAGGACTTGAAGCGCCCCTCCCATAGGGTTCCGGTTCTTGCATAACGGCGGTTGAAGTAAGGCACGTAGCGCTGTCCAAGCTTGCGCATCAGCGTCGCCGGGCCTTGGAGCCCGGCCGGCGTGAGCAGTAGATGTACATGATTCGTCATCAAGCAATAGGCGTGGAGCGCGCACTGCGTGGTAGCGGACAATTCGCGCAGCAGCGTCAGGTAGACGAGGCGATCGGTATCGTGTCTGAAGCAATCCTGACGATCCACGCCGCGCTGCACGATGTGCAGTGCAACCTCCGGCACGATGAGGCGCGGCTGCCTGGCCATAGCCGCACAACGGTTGTGCAGCGAATGGCGTTGACAGTTGTGGTCCTGACCCCGAATTAATTGCGGCCCTGACCCCGAATTCGGCTAGAGTGCTGGCGTAACCCTCTTGGAGGAGGAGATAACGATGGCCAGATTTACCCGCCGTAAATTCCTGCAGGCTTCCGGTGCCGGTCTCGCGGGAATACTCGCATCGCATCAGGCGCCGGTGTTCGCGCAGCAGAGCACGGTGCACTGGATCAAGTGGAACGATTTCGTGCCGGCGTCGGACGAGCTGCTGCGCAAGACGATCTTGCCGGAGGCGATGAAGCAGCTCGGGATGAAGATCAACCTCGAGACGGTGAACGGCAACGACCTGCAGCCGCGCGTCACCTCGGCGGTGCAGTCCGGCACCGGCCCGGACCTCTTCATGCTGTTCAACAATCACCCGCATCTTTACGGGTCGAGCGCGGTCGACATCTCGGATGTCGCCGAGGCGATCGGCAAGGCGCAGGGCGGCTATTACAAGCTCTGCCGCAGCAACACCAACGACGGCAAGAAGTTCATGTCGGTGCCCTGGGCGATCATCGGCGGCATGATCGCGTACCGCAAATCCTGGTTCGAGGAAGCCGGCTACGGCAAGTTTCCCGCGACCTGGCAGGAGTATCACGAGGCGGGCAAGAAGCTGAAGGCGAAGGGCCGGCCGATCGGCCAGACGCTCGGCCACACCTTCGGCGATGCGCCGACCTTCAGCTATCCGTTCCTGTGGTCCTTCGGCGGCAAGGAGGTCGATGAGAAGGGCAAGGTGGTGCTCGACTCGAAAGCCACCGTGGAATCGGTGAAGTTCATGACCGCGTTCTGGAAAGACGCGCACGACGAAGGCGGCCTCGCCTGGGACGACTCCAACAACAACCGCGCCTTCCTCTCCGGCACGATCTGCGCGACGCT
>DASXRW010000033.1:0-1727 GCA_036506355.1 Burkholderiales bacterium | reverse complement strand
GCCGAGCTCGGCCGGGTCGCCTATTTCCGCCCGGACACGCTGCCGCTCGACTTCCAGCCCGAGCTCACCGTGACGCGGCACTACACGCCGCGGCAGTATGGCTTCACCTTTACCAACGGCATCCAGGCCTCGCTGCTGGAGGTCGATCCCGAAAGCGGTTTTGTGAAACTGCTCAAGCACTGGTGCGTCGAGGACTCGGGGACCGTGATAAACCCGATGCTGGTCGACGAGCAGTTGCGCGGCGGTGTCGTCCAGGGCATCGGCGCCGCGTTATACGAGGAATGCTTGTACAGCCCCGACGGTCAACTGTTGAACGGCAACATGGCGGACTATCTGGTGCCGATGGCGGGCGAGATGCCCGACATCGTCTGCGCGCACGTCGAGACGCCGACGCTGCAGTCGCAGCTCGGCGCCAAGGGCGTGGGCGAGGCGGGCACCGCCGGCGCGCCCGGCGCGATCATGAACGCGATCAACGACGCGCTCGCGCCGTTCAACGCCCGCGTCACCGCGATGCCGTTCACTCCGGAGCGGATACTCCAGGCACTGAGGAAGGTTTGAAGGACGCCCGGGTCCAGTCCGCGATCTCGCATTGGCTGCCGCGCTTCGTCTCGAACGGCGTGCTGCTCGCCGACTTCGAGGACGTCACGGGCGCGCTCGAGCGCTGGGAGGACTGGTGCGCGGCATGGTCGAGGCGCGCGGCGGTGCACGAGCAGCTCGGCCGCGAGGAGCTCAAGGAAGGCCACAAGCTAACGGGCGGCGAGCACCTCGTGCGCGCCGGGATCTACTACCACTTCGCGAAGTTCGTCTTCGTGCACGACCTCGACCAGATGCGCGCCGCGCACATGAAGGCGGTCGAGTGCTACCGCGACGGCATTGCATTGAGCAAGCCTTACCCGGGCAAGCGCGTCGCCATCCCTTTCGAAGGCAAAACCATTTTCGGCGTGCTGCGCGGCTCGGGCCCGGTGCTGATCATGGCGCCGGGACTCGATTCGACGAAAGAGGAGCTGCACGCGTATGAGGAGCCCTTCCTCGCGCGCGGCATGGCCACGCTCGCGATCGATGGCCCGGGGCAGGGCGAGGCGGAGTACGACATCCCGATCTGCGGCGACTACGAGCGCGCCGCGAAGGCCGTGTGCGACTGGATCGAGGAGCGCAACGACCTCGATGCGAAGCGCATCGCCATCTGGGGCGTGAGCTTGGGCGGCTACTACGCGCCGCGCGCCGCGGCCTACGAGAAGCGCATCCGCGCCTGCATCGCGCTCTCCGGGCCATTCGAATGGGACAAGATCTGGGACGGGCTGCCGGAGCTCACCCGCGAGACCTTCCGGATACGCTCGCATGCCGTAAGCGAAAAGGACGCCCGGGAAAGGGCGAAGGCGCTGACCATGGCGGAGGCGGCGCGCGAGATCAAGTGCCCGATCTTCATCGTCACGGGCCGGCAGGACCGGCTGGTGCCGGCCACCGAGGCCGAGCGCCTGGCGCGCAGCGTCGCGGGGCCGGTCGAGCTTATGATCGTCGAGGACGGCGGGCACAATGCCAACAACCGTCCCTATCGCTACCGCAGCCGCACGGCGGACTGGCTCGCGGCGCAGTTCGGGCTACCAAAACTATAGGAGGATGCACATGAGGATATTCACCACCATTCTGGCGCTCGCGCTATCGGTCGGCGCGCAGGCGCAGACATTCCCGAGCAAGACCATACGCTTCATTTCCGGCGTCACGCCGGG
>DASXRW010000032.1:0-9318 GCA_036506355.1 Burkholderiales bacterium | reverse complement strand
GCCATCGGCACGCTGCGCATCGCGGCGGCGACGCTCGGCTGGTCGGCGCTGGTGCTGGACGGCGTCGCGGACGAGACCATCGACGCTTTGCTCGGCCTCGACCGCGGCGCGGACTTCGACGGCGCCGAGCGCGAAAGCGCCGAGCTGGTGATGGCGGTATGGCCGGGAGATGCCGCGACCGGAACTCCAACTCTCGACGCGGAGGCCGTGCAGGAGTTGAAAGCGCAGCGCTGGTACGGGAAAGCGAACCGCCTCAGCCGCGACGATCCGGTGCCCTGGGAGGCGATCGACCGAGTCGCCGGGGCGTCGCGCAAGCCGTGAGCTCCGCCGGGCAGATCATTCACCAGCGGCGCAGCCTCCTCGCCTGCGACGGGCGGACCTCGATCCCGGCGGAATGCTTCTACCGCATGCTCGGGCGCGTCATGCCGCGCGTCGAGCTGGATATTGCGCGCCGTCCCATGCCGTGGGACGCGATCCCCTGGGACCCGGCGATCCACTTCGGCCTCTTCGTGCATCGCGTCGAGGGCATCGAGCCGGGCCTGTACGCGATGGCGCGTGATCCACGCAAGGTGGAGCTCCTCAAGAAGAGCATGCATGCCCACTTTGCCTGGGAGGCGCCGCCGCGCTGTCCCGAGGATCTCCCGCTGTATCTACTCGAGCGCGGCGACGCGCGCGAGCTCGCGACGCAGGTGAGCTGCCGCCAGGAGATCGCGGGCGAAGGCGCGTTTTCGCTCGGCATGCTCGCCGAGTACCAGGCAAGCCTGGTCGCGCACGGGCCGTCGTTCTACCGGCGCCTCTACTGGGAGGCGGGCGCGATCGGGCAGGTGCTGTATCTCGAGGCGGAAGCGAGCGGCGTGCGCGCGACCGGCATCGGCTGCTTCTTCGACGACCCGGTGCACCAGGTCTTCGGCTTGGGCGACCTCGCCTTCCAGTCGCTGTATCACTTCACCGTCGGCGGTCCCGTCGACGATCCGCGCCTCACCACGCTGCCGGCCTACGGCGCTCGAGTGAAGGCGCGGCCGCGCGGCATGGACCTGCCGTAGGCCCCGTCATCCCGTAACCGACGGGCGCGTTGATCACGCATGGAAGCCGGTACTTTCCGTATGGTAACGGATAGGTTACTATAGCCGTGGCTGCGATTCGCGTCCTCGAGTATCTCGACAAGTCGGGCCGCTCGCCGTGGCGGCGCTGGTTCAACGATCTCGACGCGATTGCCGCGGCCGTGGCGGGCGTGGGAAGCGGGGTGTTCGAGGCGAAGATCGATTTCGGACCGGGTTACAGGATCTATTTCGGCAAGGACGGCGAGACCGTGGTCATACTGCTTGGCGGCAGCACGAAGAAGCGCCAGAGCGCCGCGATCGCGTCGGCGCACAAGGCGTGGGACGACTACAAGCGGCGCAAGAAGGGCGCTGCATAGGAGCGGGCATGGCACTGACCCGGGAATTCAAGGAAACCGTCGTTGCGCGCGCGCGGCGCGACGCGAGGTTCCGCGACGCGATGTTCGCGGAAGCGATCAACGCCTACCTGGCCGGGGATACGCAAACCGGCAAGGCGATGCTGCGTGACCTGGTGAACGCGACCATCGGCTTCGAAGCGCTGTCGGCCGAAGTGCGAAAGCCCTCCAAGAGCCTGCATCGAATGCTCGCCGCGCGCGGCAATCCCAGCACCGAAAACTTCTTCGGCATCGTAAAGGCGCTGCAGAAGAAGACCCGCACCAGGCTGCGCGTGGCCGTGCAGGCCGGCTGAGGGCCACGCCCCAGCACGATGCGCGCGCGGCGGACGCTGCACGGCGCGAGTGCGAGAAAAGGCGGAAAAGCGCGGCTTTCCCCGGGGAACAGCGTGGTATGCGAGTTGCTTTGCGTTTCGCGGGAGGAGGAACAAAAAGGAGCGCGCATGCAGCTCATCCAGATCCTTGTGGTGCTTCTCCTCGTAGCGATCGGCGCCGCCGCCGTCATGTCCTGGGACCGCCGCTCGGGGGAAGAGCGCCGGGAATCGAACCGCGGCGACAGACGCACCGCCGACGGCGCAGAAGCGGACGTCACCGAGCCGACTGCGAACTAGGCCGTCTCGCCGGCCGCTGAGGCGGCGCGCCGCTAGTACACTCTCCACCAGGGGGGTGCACAGTGAGAAAAATCTTCGCGGTTATCCTTTTATCGCTCGCGGCTCCAGCGCAGGCGTGGGCACAACAATATCCAACGAGGCCGATCCGCCTGATCGTGCCGGCCGCGCCCGGCGGCGGCACGGACATCACCGCGCGCAGCTTCGTGCCGGCGCTGCAGGAAAACCTCGGGCAGCCGGTGGTGATCGAGAACCGCGGCGGCGCGGGCGGGGTCATCGGCACCGACGTGGTGGCGAAGGCCGCGCCCGACGGCTACACGCTTCTCATGGTGTACGTGAGCCACGCCACGAATCCGACGCTGGTGACGAAGCTGCCCTACGACACGCTGCGCGACTTCGCGCCGATCACGCTCATCTCGCACGAGCCGACGGTGCTCGTGACGCATCCCTCGCATCCGGCCAAGACGCTCGCCGAGTTCACCGCCTGGGTGAAGGAGCGCTCGGGGAATCTTTCCTACGCGACCGATCCCGGCAGCGCCGGCTTCCTCGCCGCCGAGCTCTACCTGCAGCGGATCGGCGCGAAGGTCCAGTACATCCCGTACAAGGGCAGCGGCCCGGCGGCGGCCGACGTGGTCGCCGGCCACGTGCCCTACATGTGGTCGGTGATTTCCATCGTCACGCCGTACGCCAAGGGCGGGCGCCTGAAGCCGCTCGCGATCGCTGCCGAGCGCCGCGCGGCGGCGCTGCCGGACGTGCCGACCGCCGCCGAAGGGGGTCTGCCGGACTTCGCGGTGAGCGGCTGGTACGGCCTCGTCGCGCCGGCGAAGACGCCGAAGAGCGTGATCGACCGCGTGCACGCCGAGACCGCCAAGGCGCTCAAGAACGAGGCGGTGCTGCAGCGCCTCGCCGCCTCGGGCTCGCTGCCGATCGGGGCGGGGCCGGAGGAGCTCGACAAGCACCTCAGGAGCGAGATCGCGCGCTGGAACAAGGTGCTGACCGCGGCCGGCGTGCAGCCCACCAACTAGTTGCGTTTACGCTACTGCATCAAGCACGGTGGCTTCGCCGTCGTGCTACATTTCGGGCCGCAGGATGCAAGCAGTGAACGCCCGACCCTTTTACCACCGCCAAAAGCGGACTAGTGGCAGTCGTCCCTCCCTTGAACATCGTGCCCGTTGCGAAGCTCGGACAGCCTCGCGTAAGACTAAGGATGGATTGACATGCCAACAGGCACAGTAAAGTGGTTCAACGACTCGAAGGGCTTCGGCTTCATCACGCCGGATGACGGCGGCAAGGATCTGTTCGCCCATCACAGCTCGATCCAGGGCTCGGGCTACAAATCGCTGAAGGAGGGCCAGAAGGTCTCCTTCGACGTGACGCAGGGGCAGAAAGGCCCGGCCGCGGCCAACATCAAGCCGCTGTAAGGCTCGCAGCTCGAGCTGACAAAAAGCTGGCCTCGGCCAGCTTTTTTGTTTTCGGCCACGCATAGTTCCCGGCAGTTCCCTGAGGGGGAGCCAATGCCGACTACGATGACCCGCTGGTCCAGCGCCGTGCTGTGCTGTTTCCTTTTCCCGCTGAGTGCAGATGCCATGGACGCGAAGATCGTGATGGAGGAATTCATGGTTCCCGCGGTCGACCCGGGAATCAGCCTCTACGTCAGGAACAAGCACCCGGAGGGCGTGAGCAAGTTCGCCCCGGCGAAGATCCTGCTCTATGTGCACGGCGCGACCTATCCCGCCGAGACCGCGTTCGATCTCTCGCTCAACGGCGTGTCGTGGATGGAGTACATCGCGCGCCGCGGCTACGACGTCTATCTCGTCGACGTGCGCGGCTACGGCAAATCGACGCGCCCGCCCGAGATGGACAAGCCGGCTCAGCAGAGCGCGCCGCTCGTGCGCACCGAGACGGCGGTGAAGGACGTCGGCGCCGCGGTCGACTTCATCCGCAAGCGCCGCGGCGTGGACAAGATCAACCTGCTCGGCTGGTCGTGGGGCACGACGATCATGGGCTGGTACACCACGCAGAACAACGACAAGGTCAACAAGCTCGTGCTCTACGCTCCGGGCTGGCTGCGCGACAAGCCGGCGCTCACCGACAAGGGCGGCACGCTCGGCGCGTACCGCACGGTGACCAAAGCCGATGCCAAGGCGCGCTGGCTCGCCGGCGTGCCGGAGGACAAGAAAGCGACGCTGATCCCCGCCGGATGGTACGAAGCGTGGGCGGACGCGACCTTCGCCACGGATCCGGTCGGCTCGAAACAGTCACCGCCGGTGCTGCGCGCGCCGAACGGCGTCATCCAGGACGGGCGCGAGTACTGGCTGGCCGGAAGACCGCTCTACGACCCGGGCCAGATCCGCGTGCCCACCTTCCTCGCGCACGCCGAATGGGACCGCGATCTGCCGAGCTACATGCTCTACGCCTACTTCGAGAAGCTGACCAACGCGCCGTACAAGCGCTATGTCGAGATCGGCGAGGGCACGCACACCGTGATCATGGAAAAGAACCGCATGCAGCTCTTCCAGGCGGTTCAGCAGTTCCTCGACGAGGATCTGAAGCTCGACCAATAGCACGGGGGAGATCGACATGCTGCTCGACGACGGCGAGGTGCACCTGAAGGCGGGCGACGTCGTGGTGCAACAGGCGACCAACCACGCGTGGGTAAACCGCGGGCGCGAGCCCTGCCGCATCGCGTTCATCCTGATCGACTCGCAGGAGCCCTGAGCGCTCAGCGCCGAGCTACTGGTTCGCCGGATTGTCCTTGGGGTTGATGTAGTTGATGTCGAAGGGGCCGTCGCCGCTCACCTGCACCACGGCCGCGCCCTTGCTGAACGCGTAGTGGTGTGCCTTGCCTGGCAGGAAGTGATAGCCGCCGGCCTTGAGCGTATGCGCGCCTTTCGCCGCCGCCTTGTCGCCCATCCCCAGATAGAGCGTGCCCGAGATCACGGTGAGGTTCTCGGCCTGCGTGTGCCAGTGCGGCGCGATGCGGTAGTTCGCGGGCATCGAGAGGCGCAGCGTGTACGGGCCGGGCTTGCCCGGGTCGCCGCGCAGCACCGCGAGCTTGGCGCCCGCGGGCAGCACGGGCGGCGCGTCGCCCCACTTGATGTCGCCGCTGTTCATGAACACGTCGTCGTCCATGGCCTGGGCCGGCCACGCGAGAGAGAGCGCGGCCGCGATGAACAGTGCTTTGGCGTTCATTTGCGTACTCCGATAGTGAGCAGGTATTCGCGCGGCATGGCGACGCCGAGCTCGGAACGGAAGCTGTCGTGGTAGGCGCTGAAGTCGTGCTGCAGCTCTGCGCGGCGCGCAGCGTCGAGCGCACGGTAGATCGTCTTGGTCGGTCCGTAGCTCTCGAGGAAGAGCTGCCACACCGCTTCGCCGCTCGCCTCGCGCAGCGTGGTGGCGCCGGTCTCGAAGCGCAGCTCGAACGTGCTGCCGAGGAGCTCGCGCACGCGCGCGACCCGGCCCCACTCGAAGGGCGAGGGCGGCGGTGAGGCCGCGGGCGACGCCATGTACGGCTTCATCACCTTGAACATGCCGAAGAGGGTGCCTTCCGGCGCCCAGGTGACGAGCGCGAGGCGGCCGCCTTTGCGCGTCACGCGCGCGAGCTCGGCGGCGGCGGCCTCGGGCCTGGCGCAGAACATGACGCCGAAGGTCGAAATGGTCGCGTCGAAGCTCGCGTCGGTGTAAGGCAGAGCCTCGGCGTCGCCCACCTCGAAGCGGATCTGCAGCCGCGCGTCGCTGGCGAGCGCCTTGGCGGCGTCGATCAGGTCGGCGTGCAGGTCGAGGCCCGTGACTGTCGCGCCGCGCGCGGCGGCGAGGCGCGCCGCCCAGCCGGTGCCCGTCGCAACGTCGAGCACGCGCTCTCCGGACCGCGGCGCGAGGCGCGCGACCGCGTGCTCGATGGCATCCGAGATGCTGTGGCTGATGCGGTCGTAGTTGCGGCCGCCCGCGCCCCAGATGGCGGCGGCCTTCTGATTGTGCGGCAGGACTGCGGAACGCTCGGCGGTGCTGACGGTCATGTCGATCTCCTTTTCCGGTACCGCGAGTGTCTGCGGCGCAAGCGGCGCTGGACATGGGACGGGCGTCCCGCCGGAGGCGAGAGCGAGAGAAAAAGCCTGGGACCGCGGCCCTAGCCGCGCTTGGCGCCGAGCGCGCGCACGATGAGTTGCGAGCGATTCTCCACGCCGAGCTTCGCGAAGATGCTGGTGATGTGATTGCGCACGGTCTTCTCCGAAAGCTCGAGCCGCGCGGCGATCTGCGCGTTGTCGAGGCCCTGCGCGATGCATTCGGCGAGCTCGCGCTCGCGCGCGGTGAGCTGCGCGAAGGCGCCGGCGTCGCCGCCGGCAGAAGCCGGGGCGAGGAAGGCGCGCACCTCGTCGAACCACAGCCGCCAGCCCGGTTCGGTCCCGAGCAGGATGTGATTGCGGCTCTCGATCGGCAGGAAGCGCGCGCCCGGGATCAGGCTCGCGACCAGGCGCCCCTCGTCGAACGGCACGCGCGCGTCCTGGCGCGAGTGCGACACCAGCGCCGGGCAGCGCACCTGCGGTGCGAGCGCCGTCACGTCGATCTCGTTCAGGACGTGGAAGAAGCGCAGCGCGATCTCGGGCGAGGTCGAGACGCGCTCGAGCTCGTTGAACCAGTCGTGCTGCTCGGGCGTGCCGCCGGGGATGAACTGCGTGGTGAAGAACTGCCGGAAGGCGGGGTTCTCCTTGCCCCAGCCGAGCTCGATCAGCTTCGCCATGGTCGCCGCTTCCTCGCGCTGCTTCGGCGAGGGATTGCGCTTGAGGAAGCCGCGCGCGTAGGAGCCGTGCAGCACGAGGTGCGTGACGCGCTCGGGGTAGCGCACCGCGTAGGCGATCGCAATCGGCGCGCCCTGCGAGTAGCCGAGCAGCGGAAAGCGCTCGAGCCCGGCAGCGTTCACCACCGTCTCGAGGTCGCGCACCCAGGCGTCGAAGGAGAGCACCGCGTCCCAGTCCGAGAGCCCGCAGCCGCGCTCGTCGTAGCGCACGAGCGTGTGGTCGCGGCAGATCTCGTCGAGCCACGGCCGCCATACCGGGCTTTTCCAGTCGTACTCGAGGTGCGAGAGCCAGTTCGCCGCCTTGACCACCGCGGGCCCGCGGCCGGCGACGGCGTAGGCGATCTTCACACCGTCCTCCGCGGTGCAGAAGCGGATCTGCTGCCGGGCGGCGCTCACGCGGAGCTGCGTTTCGAGCGCATGCGGCCAGCATAGCGCCGGCGGCGGATAATTTTCCGCCGGCTGTCGAAATGCCCCGGGCCCGAACGTCATTGTCGTAAGCGGCGCAAATCGCCCGCGACAACCCAAAGGAGAGATCCATGCAATACCTGCTGCTGATCTACGGTAACGAGAACGCCATGCTGAACGCGCCGAAAGAGGCGGCGAGCCAGATGATCGGCGCCTACGCGGCCTATACCGAGGCGCTGCAGAAGGCCGGCGTCAGGGTCGGGAGCAACCGCCTGCGGCCGACTTCGGAGGCGACCACGGTGCGCAATCCCAACGGCAAGAAGAGCGTCCTGAACGGGCCCTTTGCCGAAACCAAGGAGCAGCTCGGCGGCTACTACCTGATCGAAGCGCCGGATCTCGACGCGGCGCTCTCGTGGGCGGCGCGCTGCCCGGGCGCGGCGCACGGCTCGATCGAAGTGCGTCCCGTCTGGAGCATGTAGCGATGAAGGTACTGCTCTTGATGTACCAGGACGAGAAGCGCATGCGCAGCCTGCCCAAGGACGAGGCGAGGGAGGTGCACGGTGCCTATATGGCGTACCTCGGCGCGCTGAAGGAAGCCGGTGTATTCCTCGCCAATCACGGGCTCAAGGCGACCACCGAAGCGAAGACCGTGCGCAAGACGGGCGTGCTGAACGGGCCCTTCGCCGAGACGAAGGAGCAGCTCGCCGGCTACTTCCTGCTCGAGGTGCCGGACATGGAAGCGGCGCTCTCGTGGGCGAAGCGCAATCCCACCACCGCGCATGGCTCGGTGGAGGTGCGACCGGTCTGGGCGTAGCGAAAACAGCAGAGGCGGTAGCGCGGCGCAGTTACGGCAAGCTCGTCGCGATGCTCGCCGCGCGCACGCGCGACGTCGCGGGCGCGGAGGACGCGCTGTCGGAGGCGTTCGCGGCCGCGCTCGCCGACTGGCCGGCGAGCGGCGTGCCGCGCGCGCCGGAGGCGTGGCTGCTCACGGTGGCGCGGCGCAAGCTGGTCGACGTCGCGCGCCGGCGCCTTACCGCTGAACAAAGCGGCGAAACCCTGGCGCTGCTCGCGGACACGCCAGAGCAGGAAGAGATTCCGGACGAGCGCCTGCGCCTGATGTTCGCCTGCGCGCACCCGGCGATCGACGAAGGCGTGCGCGCGCCGCTCATCCTGCAGGTGGTGCTCGGCTTCGACGCGGCGACGATCGCCTCGGCGTTTCTCGTCGCGCCGGCGGCGATGGGCCAGCGCCTGGTGCGCGCGAAGAGCCGCATCCGCCAGGCGGGCATCCCGTTCACCGTGCCCGGACGCGACGAGCTCGCGGAGCGGCTCGAGGCGGTGCTGGAAGCGATCTACGCCATCTTCGCCGAAGGCTGGTCGGATCCAGCGGGCACGCAAGCGCGCAGCCGCGGCCTCGCCGAGGAAGCGATCTGGCTCGGGCGCCTGGTGGCGTCGCTCATGCCGCAGGAACCGGAAGTGCTGGGACTGCTCGCGCTCATGCTGCACGCCGAAGCACGGCGCGCGGCGCGGCGTGATGCCGAGGGCGAGTTCGTGCCGCTCGGCGCGCAGGATTCGGCGCGCTGGGACGCCGCGCTCATCGACGAAGCGGAGGCGCTGCTCCTCGCCGCGAGCCGCATGAATGCACCGGGGCGCTTCCAGCTCGAGGCCGCGGTGCAGTCCGCGCATGCAGCGCGGCGCCTGAGCGGACGCACCGACTGGCTGGCCATCGTTGCGCTCTACGATGCGCTGCTCGCGCTTACCGGTTCAGTAGTGGTGGCAATCAACCGCGCTGTCGCGATTGCCGAATTACAAGGCACCGCCGCGGGTCTAGCGTCGCTGGATGCGGTGCAAGATGACCGGCGGCTTGCTGAATATCAGCCCTATTGGGCGGCACGCGCCGAGTTGCTCGCGCGGCTCGGATCTACCGCTGCCGCGCGCGAGGCTTACACGCGTGCGATCGGATTAGAAGCGGATCCCGCGGTGCGCCGCTACCTGCAGAGCCGGCTCGCCGCCTGCGGCTAGCGCTCGCTTCACCGGCGGTGGCCGCGCCGGCGCTCGCGCAA
>DASXRW010000031.1:0-14824 GCA_036506355.1 Burkholderiales bacterium | reverse complement strand
TTCATCCCGTTCCACTTCTCGGGCTGGTGGCAGGGCGAGGACATGCTGCCCTACTACCCGGAGGGCGCGGCGCCGATCGTGCGCGGCGAGGCGGTGAACACCGCCACCACCTACGGCTACGACCGGGTGACGATGATGCAGGAAACCAAGACCACGCTGTGCGAAGTGGCGAAGGCATAAGGAGGACACCATGGCGAGAATGAAATTCCTGTGCGACGCCGAGCGCTGCATCGAGTGCAACGGCTGCGTCACCGCCTGCAAGAACGAGAACGAAGTCCCTTGGGGCGTGAACCGCCGCCGCGTGGTCACCATCAACGACGGCGTGGTCGGCGCGGAGAAGTCGATCTCGGTCGCCTGCATGCACTGCTCGGACGCGCCGTGCATGGCGGTGTGCCCGGTCGACTGCTTCTACCGCACCGACGACGGCGTGGTGCTGCACGACAAGGACCTGTGCATCGGCTGCGGCTACTGCTTCTACGCCTGCCCGTTCGGCGCGCCGCAGTTCCCGCAGGCGGGCGCCTTCGGGCTGCGCGGCAAGATGGACAAGTGCACCTTCTGCGCCGGCGGGCCCGAGCCCGACCGCAGCGATACCGAGTTCAGGAAATACGGTCGCAACCGCCTGGCCGAGGGCAAGCTGCCGGCGTGCGCCGAGATGTGCTCGACCAAGGCGCTGCTCGGCGGCGACGGCGACGTGATCGCCGACATCTACCGCGAGCGCGTGCTGCGCCGCGGCCGCGGCGCCGATCTATGGGGCTGGAGTTCCGCGTACGGCCTGCCGCAGAAGCCGGGCGCGCAGCCGGTGCAGCCGCAACAAGCACCGACCAGGGGCAAGTCATGAGGCTCGCGCTTGTGCTGGCGGCGGTGCTGGCGCTCGCCGCATGCGGCGAGAAGGAGCAGGTCGCGGAGTTCAAGCACGGCAAGTACCAGGGCAAGCCCGATAGCCAGTCCTGGGCGAACGATCCGCTGCCCGAAGAATTCCGCGGCGGCAAGTGGGCGAAGGGCGACCGCACCGCCTGGGAAGAGCAGATCAAGAAGCGGCAGCTGGCGCAGCACGAGTACCGCCGCATCTATCAATAGGGACGCGCGATGCTGAAACTTTGCAGGCTTGGCCTGGCGCTGACCGTCTCGCTGGCCGCGGCTGCCGCCGCGGCACAAACCGCCGTTCCGCCGGCCAGCTCGCAAAACCGGGACGTACAGGAACAGCAGGACCGCCAGAAGACCCAGCCCGGCAACAACGCGCCGGTGTGGCGCGACGTGAAAAGCGGCGAAAAGAACTACACCAGCATCCAGGGCCGCGAGACCGACGTGCTGATCCAGGCGCCGAGACGCTTCCTCGGTCAGAACGCGATGGCGACCGCGGGCGAGGCGTGGCGCAAGTTCCGCAATGGCCCCGTCACCTTCTACGGCGGCTGGCTCGTCGTGCTGATCGTCGCGGCGATCCTCGGCTTCTACGCCTGGAAAGGCCCGGTCAGGCTCGACCAGCCGGAGAGCGGCCGCCTGCTGCGTCGCTTCAGTCCGTTCGAGATGGTGGTGCACTGGTCGACCGCGATCAGTTTCTGCGTGCTCGGCCTCTCGGGCCTGATCATGCTCTTCGGCAAGCACGTGCTCTTGCCCGTGATCGGCTACACGCTCTTCGCGTGGCTCACATCGCTCGGCAAGAACCTGCACAACTTCATCGCGCCGCTCTTCATCCTCTCGGTCGCGGTGATGATCCCGATGTGGCTGCGCGACAACCTGCCGCGCGCCTACGACTGGCAATGGTTCCGCAAAGCCTGGGCCTTCTTTGCCCGCGGCGAGCACATTCCGTCGGGCCGCTTCAATGCGGGCGAGAAAGCCTGGTTCTGGGGCGGCGTGCTGGTGCTCTCGGTGATCGTGGCCTGGAGCGGGATCATCCTGCTCTTCCCGAACTTCGATCAGACGCGCGCCACGATGCAGTGGGCGTGGATCTGGCATGCGTCGGCCGCGCTCCTCTACATCGCCATCTCCCTCGGCCACATCTACATGGGCACGATCGGCGTCCAGGGCGCCTATCGCAACATGCGCGAAGGCGTGACCGACGAAACCTGGGCGAAGGAGCACCACAGCATCTGGTACGAGGAAGTGAAGTCGGGCCGCCGCGAAGCGGCTGGCGGCGCGGTGCCCGCCGGCGCGCCGCACATGGAGGAGAAGCCATGAAACGTGTTTTGCTCGTACTTGTTACAGGTCTGATGCTCGGCGCCTTCGCCGCGACCCAGGCCAAGCTGCCGGCGCCGGCGCCGAAGACCGACGCCGAGAAAGCCGCCGCTGCCGAGAAGGACGCCGCGACCAAAGCCAAGGACGCGGCCGATCTCGCCAAGGCGCAGGACAAGGCCGTGGCGAACTACAAGCGCAACCACGCCGCCATGGGAAAGAAATGAGCGGCAAGAAATGAGAGGCGCGCTGCTCGTCGCCCTGGTTGCGATCCTGGCCGGCTGCCAAAGCATGCGGTCCGCCGGGCCGAGCGCGAAGGCGGATCTGCAGCCGACCAAGGGCAACCGGGCCGCCGGCAGCGCAACGTTCACGCAGATGGGCGACCGCGTGCGCGTGGTCGCCGACGTGAGCGGCCTCAACCCGGGGCAGGAGCACGGTTTTCACATCCACGAGGTTGGCGACTGCAGCTCGGGCGACGGCATGAGCACGAAGGGACATTTCAATCCCATGAACAAGCCGCACGCGCATTACTCGACGCCCGAGCGCCACGCGGGCGACATGCCGGCGCTCAAGGCGGACGCGAATGGCAACGCGCGGCTCGACACCACGCTCGACGTCATCTCCGTGAACCCCGGCCCGGCGAGCATCATCGGCCGCGGGCTGATCGTGCACGCCGGATCGGACGACTACAAGACGCAGCCGACCGGCAACGCCGGCGCGCGCGTCGCCTGCGCCATCATCCAGAGGAGTTAGTAACCCCGTTCTGTGAGGAGGAGGGGGTGAAAGGGCGCCGCAAGGCGCCCTTTCTTTTTACAGGCCCTCGACCAGCGTCAGCTTGGAGCGCGAAGCCTTCTGTCGCAGCTTGATGAGCGGCGCGTACTCGGGCGAGCGGTACCACTTCTCCGCCTGCTCCATCGACGCGAACTCGAGCACCGCGAGGCGCTTGGGCGACCAGCCGCCTTCGAGCGATTCCACGCGTCCGCCGCGCACGAGGTATTTGCCGCCGTACTTTGCGATGACCGCAGGCACCTGCTTGCGATACTCCTCGTAGGCGGCGGGGTCGGTGATGTCGATTTCGGCGATCAGGTAAGCGGCCATTGCCTTTCCTTTCAGGTTGCGAGCTTCCATAGCATGCCGAGCGCTCCCGCCACGCCGATGACGGGAATCAGTCCGACTTTGAAGCGCACCATCGCCACCAGCGCGGCGGCGGCCACGACGATGGCGAACCAGTCCACGCCGTTGGCGAAGAAGACGTGCTGCGCGAAAAACGCCGCGAGGCTCACGACCACGCCGACCACGGCGGCGGTGATGCCGGAGAGCGGCGCCGTGAAACGCAGGTCGCCGTGCGTCGCCTCGATGAGCGGCGCACCGGCGAAAATGAACACGAAGGACGGCAGGAAGGTGAAGAAGGTCGCGACGCTCGCGCCCGCGATGCCCGCGGCCAGCAGTTGATCGGCACCGAACAGCTCGCGTGACCAGGCGCCGACGAAGCCGACGAAGGCGACCACCATGATGAGCGGGCCCGGTGTCGTTTCGCCCAGGGCGAGGCCGTCGATCATCTGCGGTCCCGTCAGCCACTGGTACTGCTCGACCGCCGCCTGGTAGACGTAGGGCAGGACCGCGTACGCGCCGCCGAAGGTGAGCAACGCAGCCTTGGTGAAGAACCAGGCCATCAGCCCGAGCGTCGCGTCCCAGCGGTACATGCAAGCGATGGCCACTGCCCAGATGCCAAGCGACAACGCGAGCACCGCCAGCAGCCTGCGCGGGCGATAGCGCGCGTGCTCGGGCGGCGGCGTGTGGTCGTCGATCAGCGCCGCGCCATAGCTCGTCGCCGCTGCACCGTGGCCGCCGACCGTGAAGACCTGCGGTGCGAAGCGGCCACCCGCCGCGCCGACCAGCGCGGCGGCCAGCACGATCCAGGGAAACGGCACGTGGAGGGCGTAGATCGCGACGAATGCCGCGACGCTGATTGCCCAGAGCGCGCCATGGCGTAGCGCGCGCGAGCCGATACGCCATGCCGCGGCCAGCACGATCGCCACCACCGCGGGCTTGATGCCGTAGAGCAGCCCGTCCACTGCGGGCACGGCTCCGTACGCCATGTACAGATAGGAGAGCGCGATCAGGATAAACACCGAGGGCAGCACGAACAGCACGCCGGCGGTCAGGCCGCCCACCGTCCGGTGCAGCATCCAGCCGATGTAGGTGGCGAGCTGCGTCGCCTCCGGGCCGGGCAGAAGCATGCAGTAGTTGAGCGCATGGAGGAAGCGCTTCTCCGAGATCCACCGGCGGCGCTCGACCAGCTCCTGGTGCATGATCGCAATCTGCCCCGCCGGGCCGCCGAAGCTGATAAAGCCGAGCTTCAGCCAGAAGGCGAGTGCGTCGGAGAAGGCAACCGGCGGGTGCGTATTTTTGTTCATGCTCGAGGGCAGGCGATACTCTTTCACAGATGAGCGCGATTGCGGAAGGGCTACAGCGCGTGTTCCAGCTCGACCTGGAGCTGTGGCGCATTGTGCTCCTCAGCCTCGAAGTGAGCCTCTCCGCCGTGCTGCTCGCCACGGTGCTCGGCCTGCCGCTCGGGGCGGCGCTCGCCGTGAAGCGCTTTCCCGGCCGCCGCGGCGTCATCGTCACGCTGAACGCCTTGATGGGCCTGCCGCCGGTGGTGGTCGGACTGCTGGTCTACCTGCTGCTGTCGCGCGCGGGGCCGCTCGGCGAGCTGGGGCTGCTCTTTACCCCCGGCGCGATGATCGTCGCGCAGACCGTGCTCATCCTGCCGATCATCGCCGCGCTCGCCCGCCAGGCGCTCGAGGATGCGTGGCGCGAGTACGAGGAGCAGCTGCGCTCGCTCGGCGCGCAGGGCTTGCGCGCGGCGCTGACGCTCTTATGGGACGCGCGCTTCTCTCTCATCACGGCGGTGCTCGCCGGGCTGGGCCGGGCGAGCGCCGAGGTCGGCGCGGTGATGATCGTCGGCGGCAACATCGACGGCGTCACGCGCGTCATGACCACCGCCATCGCGCTCGAAACCTCCAAGGGCGATCTGCCGCTCGCGCTGGGCCTGGGCTTCGTGCTGATCGCCATCGTGCTTGCCCTCAACACCGCCGCGCAGCTCATCAAGGACGCGGCGCAAAGTCGCTTCGGATGAGCGCTTCGCTCCTGCCGCTCGAGCTGCGCGACGTGCATTACGCGAGCAACGGCCAGCCGATCATCGCCGGCGTGTCGCTGCGCATCGAAGCGGGTCCCAGCACCATTATTCTCGGCGCGAACGGTGCCGGGAAAAGCGTGCTGATGCGCCTGATGCACGGGCTGCTGGTCCCGAGCACCGGCAGCGTGCGCTGGAACGAGCCCGATCCCGTGAGCGTGCGGCGCTACCAGGCGATGGTGTTCCAGCGGCCGGTGATGCTGCGCCGCTCGGCGCTGGCGAACGTCACCTACGCGCTCGCACTCGCCGGCATACCGGCGCCCGAGTGCGAGCCACAGGCGCTCGCGGCGCTGGATGAGGTCGGCCTGCGGCATCTCGCGCACCGCGCGGCGCGCGTGCTCTCGGGCGGCGAGCAGCAGCGCCTCGCGCTCGCGCGCGCCTGGGCACTGCATCCCGAGGTGCTATTTCTGGATGAGCCGACCGCGAGCCTCGACCCCGGCGCGACGCGCGAGATCGAGACCGTGATCAAGGCGTTCGACGCCGCCGGCACCAAGATCGTGATGGCGACCCACAATCTGGGGCAGGCGCGGCGCCTGGGCGACGAAGTCATCTATCTGCAGGCCGGGCGCGTCATGGAGCGCGCGCCGATCGAGGAATTTTTCGCGCGTCCGGCGACCGCCGAGGCCGCGGCTTTCATGAAAGGAGAAGTGCCCTGGGTGTAGCGCTCGCCGCCGCGATTGCCGGCTTCATCACGGTAGCCTCGACCACCTCCACCGAGCAGTCGGGGCTGTTCCGCCACCTGCTGCCGATCTTCACCGCCAGGACCGGCATCGAGGTGCGCGTGGTTGCGGTGGGCACCGGGCAGGCGCTCGACATCGGCCGGCGCGGCGATGCCGACGTCGTCCTGGTGCACGCCAAGCCGCTCGAGGAGAAGTTCCTCGCCGAGGGCCACGGCGTGAAGCGCTACGACGTGATGTACAACGACTTCGTCCTCGTCGGACCCAAGTCCGATCCCGCCCGGGTGCGCGGCACCAAGGATGTCGCCGCGGCGTTCCGCGCCATCCGCGCCGCGGGCGCGCCGTTCGTCTCGCGCGGCGACCGCAGCGGCACGCATTTCGCGGAGCTCGAGATCTGGCAGCTCGCCGGCATCGACATCGGAAGAGACAAGGGACCCTGGTACCGCGACACGGGCCAGGGCATGGGGCCGGCGCTCAACACGGCTGCGGCGATGAATGCCTACATCCTCGCCGATCGCGGTACCTGGCTTTCGTTCAGGAATCGTGGCGAGCTCGCGATCGCGGTCGAAGGCGACAAGCGGCTCTACAACCAGTACGGCGTGATGCTGGTCAACCCGGGCAGGCATCCGCACGTGAAGCAGGAGATGGGCCAGGGGTTCGTCGACTGGCTGATCTCCGCGGAGGGACAAAAGGCGATCGCCGACTACAAGATCAACGGCGAGCAGCTCTTCTTCCCCAACGCGGGAAGCTGATTTGGCCCGCTATCGCGGCCTGACGCTGCGCGTGCTCGGCGCGCGCACGCCGGCCATGGGACCGGGCAAGGCCGAGCTGATCGCGCGCATCGGCGAGACCGGGTCGATCTCCGCGGCGGCGCGCGCCATGCGCATGTCGTACCGCCGCGCCTGGCAGCTGGTCGAGGCGCTGAACCACGACTTCCGCGAGCCGGTGATCGCCACCGCGATCGGCGGCGCGCGCGGCGGCGGCGCGCGCGTCACGCCGTTCGGCCAGCGCCTGCTCGATCAATTCTGCGCCATGGAGAGCAAGGCCTCCGCGGCGATCGCCGCCGACCTGCGCCGCTTCGAACGCCATCTGCGGCGGCGCTAGACGCTATATTCCATGGTATATAGCGAGGCTTGGACGCGACCCTCATCGCGGCGCTCTCCGTCGGCATGCTGGTCGCTGCCTTTGCCTATGCCTCGGTCGGCCACGGCGGCGCGTCCGCCTACATCGCGGCCATGGCGCTCGCCGGCGTTGCGCCGCAGGAGATGCGGCCGATCGCCTTGGTCCTGAACATCCTGGTTTCCGCGATCGCCACATACAAGTTCCAGCGCGCCGGCTATTTCCGCTGGCGGCTCTTCTGGCCGTTCGCGGTGGTGTCGGTGCCGCTCGCTTTCGTCGGCGGCGCGATCACGCTGCCGGGTCACGCCTACAAGATCCTCGTCGGCGTGGTGCTGGTCTATGCGGCCTGGCAGCTCTGGCGCAGCGCGCGCGCCGGCGAGGAAATGCGCGAGGTGCGCGAGCCGCCGCTTGCCCTGGCGATGGCGCTCGGCGCGGCGCTCGGGCTGCTCGCCGGCCTGACCGGGGTCGGCGGCGGCATCTTCCTCAGCCCGCTGCTCTTGATCCTCGGCTGGGCGGGCACCAAGCAGACCTCCGCGGTCGCCGCGCCGTTCATTCTCGTCAACTCGATCGCCGGCCTCGCCGCCGGCTTCACGATGAAATCGGCCTCGCTGCCGCCGCAGATCTGGATCCTCGGCTGCGCGGTGCTCGCCGGCGGCTGGTTCGGCGCCGAATACGGCAGCCGGCGTTTCGCCAATCCGTTCATACGGCGCATGCTCGCCGTCGTGCTGGCGCTCGCAGGTGCGAAAATGCTTTTCGCATGAAGGTTTTCGGCTTCGCCGGCTGGTCGGGCAGCGGAAAAACGACGCTGATCGAGAAACTGATCCCGCGCTTCGCCGGCGCCGGGCTGCGCGTGTCGCTCATCAAGCACGCGCACCACACTTTCGACGTCGACCAGCCGGGCAAGGACTCCTACCGCCACCGCCACGCCGGCGCCGCCGAGGTGCTCGTCACTTCATCGCGGCGCTGGGTGCTGATGCATGAGCTGCGCGGTGCCGCCGAGCCGGCGTTCGAAGCACAGCTCGCGCGCCTCTCGCCCTGCGACCTCGTGATCGTCGAAGGCTTCAAGCACGCGCCGATCCCCAAGTTGGAAGTGTGGCGCCGCGTCACGGGCGAGCCGCTGCTGCATCCGAACGATCCGCACATCGTGGCGGTGGCGAGCGACGCGAAGCTCGAAACCCGGCTGCCGCTCCTCGACCTGAACGACGAGGCGGCCATCTCCTCCTTCATCCTCGCGCACCTGCGCCTGCAATGAACAAAGGCCTGCTATCGGTCGACGAAGCGCTCGCGCAGATGCTGGCTCGCGCGCGGCCGGTCGCCGATGTCCAGGAAATCTCCACCTTGGAGGCGACCGGCCGCGTGCTCGCGCACGCGCAGCGCTCGACGATGGACGTGCCACCGATGGACAACAGCGCGATGGACGGCTTTGCCATGCGCATCGCCGACGGCCTTACGCTCAAGGTGGAGCAAAAGATCATGGCCGGCTCGGTTGGGCACCCGCTCAAGCCGGGCACCGCCGCGCGCATCTTCACCGGCGCGCCGATTCCGGCGGGCGCCGACGCGGTGGTGATGCAGGAGCATTGCACCGTGCAGGGCGACCAGGTGACCATCCACCGTGCGCCGGCGCGCGAGCAATGGATTCGCCGCGTCGCGAGCGACATCGCCAAAGGCGCCGAGATCCTGCCCGCGGGGAAGCGGCTGCTGCCGCAGGACACTGGCCTTGCCGCGTCGGTGGGCATCCGCACACTCCCGGTCCATCGCAAGCTCAGGCTGGGCCTTTTCTTTACCGGTGACGAGCTCGTCATGCCGGGCGAGCCGCTCGCGCCCGGACGCATCTACAACTCGAATCGCTTCACCCTGCGCGGCCTCGGCGAGGTCTTCGGCTGCGAGCTCACCGATTACGGCATCGTGCCCGACAACCTTGCCGCCACGCGCGAGGTGCTCAGGCGTGCGGCCGCGGAGTGCGACGTCGTGGTCACCTCCGGCGGTGTCTCGGTCGGCGAGGCCGATTACGTGAAGCCCGCGGTCGAAGCCGAAGGCGAGCTCCTCATGTGGCGCATCGCGATGAAGCCGGGGCGGCCCCTGGCGTTCGGCAACGTGGGCAAGGCGTTCTTCATCGGCCTTCCAGGCAATCCGGTGTCCAGCTTCGTCACGTTCCTGATCTTCGTGCGCCCGTTCATCCTGAAGGCGCAAGGCATGACCGACGTCGGTCCCCGCACGATCGCCGCGCGCGCCGACTTCGACTGGACCGAGCCCGACACGCGGCGCGAATTTCTGCGCGCGCGCTGGAACGCGCAGGGCGGCCTCGAGCTCTATCCGACGCAGGATTCGGCAGTCCTCACTTCCACCGCATGGGCCGACGGCCTGATCGACAATCCGGCGGGGCACGCGATCCGCAAGGGGGACAATGTGCGCTTCCTGCCTTACGCTGAGCTCTACTGGTGAAGATCAAGGTGCTCTTTTTCGCTTCGCTGCGCGAGCAGCTCGGCCGGCCGGGCGAGGAGCTCGAGCTGCCGCCAAACATCGACACGATCGGCGGCCTGCGCGACCACCTGCGCGCGCGCGGCGGCGCATGGTCTAGCGCGTTCGCGCCTAACCGGGCGGTGCGCGCGGCGGTGAACCAGGACATGGCGCAGCCGGCAGCGGCGATCAAGGCCGGCGACGAGATCGCATTCTTTCCACCGGTCACTGGTGGATGAAAGGCAGCGGATGAGGGTCGCCGTGCAGCGCGAAGATTTCGACTTGGGGGCCGAAGTCCGCGCCATTTCCAGAGACAGCAAGGTCGGCGCGGTCGCAAGCTTCGTCGGGCTGGTGCGCGACGTGCGCATGACGCTCGAGCATTACCCCGGCATGACCGAGAACGCGATCCGCAAGATCGTCGACCAGGCGGGGTCGCGCTGGCAGGTGATGGACTGCACCGTGATCCACCGCTACGGCGAGCTCGCGCCGAACGACCAAATCGTGCTGGTGGCCGTGGCGAGCGCGCACCGCGGCGATGCCTTTGCGGCCTGCGAATTCATCATGGATTACCTGAAGACGCAGGCGCCGTTCTGGAAGAAGGAGCACCGCGCGGGCGGCGCGAGCTGGGTGGAAGCCAAGGCGGCGGACGACGAAGCGGCAGAACGCTGGAAGCCATAGGCCGTTTGGTCTAATCCCCGCGGGCGGGCAAGCTAGAGGCTGTCGCCCCCGCTGTCTTTAAATGCCGGGGACGATGCAGCTTCATGCCTCGACGACGTTCAGCGACCTCCTGCAGGAGGTGCAGCGTTTCTGGACGCCGCTTCCGGACAAGCCCGAGGAGACACCGGAGCGGCTGCTCTCGGCGCTGTGGAGCACCGCGTGCGGCGCGCCGGTTTCGGTCGAGCGCGCCCCGCAAGCGAGCCTGCCCGCGCTCGATACCGACAGCCTCGAGCGGCTGCGCGAGCTGATCGAGCGCAAGAAGGCCGGCGTGCCACTCGCCCATCTCACCGAGCGCCAGATGTTCCTCGGCCTTGAGCTGCTGGCCGGACCCGAAGCCCTGATCCCGCGCAAGGAAACCGAGATTCTGGGCCGTGCAGCGCTCGCCAAGATCGGCTGCATGGCACGCAAGCGCGGCGCGCTGCTCGTCATCGATGTGTGCACCGGCAGCGCGAACTTGGCGCTCGCGTACGCGTACTACGAGCCGCAGGCGCGGGTCCTTGCCTCGGACCTCTCGCCCGACGCGATAGCGCTCGCCCGGCGCAACGTGAATTTCACCGGCCTGGGCGAGCGCGTGGAACTGCGCCTAGGCGACCTGCTCGAGCCTTTCGAGACCGCGGAATTCGTCGGGCGCTGCGACTTCCTGAGCTGCAATCCACCGTACATCTCGGCGGCGAAGGTCAAGGAAATGCATCCCGAGATTTCACAGCACGAGCCCGAAGCCGCATTCAACGGTGGCGTCTATGGCGTTTCGATCCTGATGAAGCTGATCCGCAATGCGCCGCGCTTCCTGCGCCCGGGCGGCTGGCTCGGCTTCGAGGTCGGCCACGGCCAGGGCGCGGGTCTGGCAAGGCAACTCGAAAGAAATCCGGCGTTCGCCGGCGTCGAGACCTACGCGGATGCCGGGGGGGAAATACGCGCGATATTGGCGAAGTCCCGGCCCGTCAGCCTCGCATGAACGTGGGCGTCGACGCCCTCGGGAAGAGCGCCGCGCGCCGCGTGCTGCGGCTGCCGGAATGGTGTCGCCTCCTCTACCTCGACTATCGCCGCTATCGCGTCGCCGGGCACCCGGCGATGGCCACCCTCTTTCTCATGCAGGGCTTCTGGGCGAGCTGCGTCTATCGCGCGTGCCACGCGCTCGTCGCATGGCTGCCCGGCGGCGTGCTGCGCGCGGCGGCCAAGACGCTCGCCGCGATCCTGCAGAAGGTGATGGAGATCATCACCGGCATTTGCCTGCCGCGCGATGCCCAGATCGGCGCCGGCCTGTACCTGCCGAGCTTCGGCGCCATCATCCTCGGCCGCGGCTCGATCGGCGCGAACTGCACCATCGAGCAGAACGTGACGCTGGGCATCGCCGGGCGCGGCGAGGAGCGCGGCCGTCCCACCATCTGCAACCGCGTCTTCATCGGCGCGGGCGCCATGATCGTCGGCAAGATCACCATCGGTGACGATGCGTACATCTTCCCCGGCTCGGTGGTGACGCGCTCGGTACCGCCGCGCGCCGTGGTCATGGGCTACCCGGCGAAAATCATTTCCTACGACGGCAGCTTCGACTGGATCGTCTACGACGGCATGGAGCACGATCCGCAGCGCCGCGAGTCGCTCGAGAAGCTCGGCCGCTCCTAGCGGCCGAACAGCCAGAAGAACTCCTTAGTATCGCCCGGCCGCGTGCCGTGCCACGCGAGTTTCCAACCACCGTCCGGCGCGGGTGCTTGCGCGCCGGGCGTGTGGACCAGCAGCAGCGGACAATCCGTCCGCATCGGTGCCCGAATCCCCGCGTAGTAGTGGAACATCGCGCGCTGCGGCTCGGTGAGATTGCGCGCGGTCACACACGCTCCGGTCGGCCGCGCGCGTTGCATGTCGGCGATCACGCCTCGATAGCTCTTGGCGAAGTCGAGCCACGGCAGCCAAAGCGTCATCGCTAGGCCCCAGACGAGCGTGACGCCGGCAAGCCAGCGCACTGGCAAATGCGGTTGCAGGCGCAGCACGTAGAACCACAGCGCGCTGACCGCAAGCGCTGCGATGAGCGCGATGAGTTGTACCTGAGGCACGAAGCCCGGTGCCTGCGCTTCCAGGAAAGCCGGGCGCCAGCCGGCAAGGCATGCGATCCACGCCGCCCACAGCGCGACACCGCCGATGCCGGCGCCGCATACGGCAATCGTGTCCAGCGGCTTCTCCAGCCAGCGGGGCAACAACTCGAGTCCCGCGCAGGCCAGCAGCGCGAGCGGTACGAGCAGCGGCAAGCCATACAGGGTGCGCGCGGAAGAGGCGGCACTCAGCACGATGAACATCACCAGAAACGCGATCAGCGGAAGCTGGATCAGCGGCGCCGAGGCGCGCAAGCGCCACAGCGTCCACGCGGCGAGCGGCCACGCCGGCAGCGCGAACCAAATGAGCGCCTTCGCGTAATGCGCGTGATCGAGCACGCCGCCGAGGCCGGCCTCGCCGGTGAAGCGGCCGAAGTTGTTGACCCAGAACCACTCGTCGAAGAGCGCCGGCGAATGCCGGTAGAGCAACCATGGCCATACCAGCGCCCACGGCAGAAAGGCAGCGATCGCGGGCACCCAGCTCTTCAGGAACTCGCGCGTTCGCCATTGCCTGAAGATGAGCAGTCCCAAAGCAGTCACTGCGAGCATGCCGGGGCCAAGCAACCCTTTGGAGAGGAAGGCGATGCCGGCGCCGGTGCCGAGCAGAAGTCCAGAGCTGCGCGACAGCCCGTATAGCCCCATCGCGATGCCGGCGACGAGCGCGTTGTCGGTGATGAGCTGGTGCGCGTGCTGCAGGTAACCGAGGCCGGCGGCGAGGAGGAGCGGCGCGGCGAGCTTCCGGCCAGCAGCGAGGTAGGTGAACCACAAGGTGAGCGCGACATAGAATGCCGACGCCAGGCGCGCGGCGTCGTGCAGCGCCATGAGCCAGCCGAAGGCATGCGAGAAGACAGCGGCGGTCCAGAAAAAAAGCGGCGGCTTCTCGACGAAGGGCTCGCCGGCGAGGGTCGGCACGAGCCAGTCGCCGCTCTCGAGGATGTGGTAGACGAGGCCGAAGCTGTAGGCCTCGTCGGGCTTCCACGGATCGTGGCCGGCGAGGCCGAGCAGGATCCACGCCGCGAGCAGCGCGTAGATCCCCGCGTCGCGCTTCACGCCGGCTGCACCACGGCATTCCTGAGTTCGCCGAGCTCGGCCTCGGCGAGCGTTTCCTTCTCGAGCAGTTTCTGCGCCCACGACTCGAGCGCGGCGCGATTGCGCCGCAGGATCTCGAGCGACTTCTGGTAGGCGCCGTCGACGATGGCGCGCACCGCAACGTCGATCTCTCGCGCCGTGGCTTCGCTGTACTCGCGGTGGCCCTGCGGCAGCGCGCCGCCGAGGAACGGCGGGCGCTCTTCCTCGTAGGCCACCGGGCCGAGCGACTGCACCATGGCGTAGCGCATCACCATGCTGCGCGCGATGTCGGTGACTTTCGCGAGATCGTCGGCCGCGCCGGTCGAGAGATGGCCGAAGATCACCTCCTCGGAAGCGCGCCCGCCGAGCAGCACCGCCATCTTGTTCTCGAGCTCCTCGCGCGTCATGAGGAAGCGGTCCTCGGTGGGCCGCTGGATGGTGTAGCCGAGCGCGCCGACGCCGCGCGGGATGATCGAGATCTTGTGCACCGGGTCGGTTCCGGGAAGCGCCATGGCGACGATCGCGTGGCCCATCTCATGGTGGGCGACGATGCGCCGCTCGCGCGGGTTGAGCACACGGTTCTTCTTTTCCAGCCCGGCGATCAGCCGCTCAATCGCCTGCGTGAAGTCGGCGAGCGAGACTTCTTCCGCGCCACGCCGCGTGGCGAGCAGGGCGGCTTCGTTGACGAGGTTGGCGAGATCGGCGCCCGAGAAACCGGGGGTCAGCGCGGCGACCTGCTCCAGCTCGACGCCGGGGGCAAGCTTTATCTTCTTCGCATGCACCTGCAGGATCTGCAGCCGCCCGATCTTGTCGGGGCGGTCGACCAGGATCTGCCGGTCGAAGCGCCCGGCGCGCAAGAGCGCCGGATCGAGGATCTCCGGCCGGTTGGTCGCCGCGAGCAGCACCAGGCCGGTGCTCGGATCGAAGCCGTCGAGCTCGACCAGCAGCTGGTTCAGCGTTTGCTCGCGCTCGTCGTGGCCGCCGAGCCCGCCCGCGCCGCGCGCTCGTCCGAGCGCATCGAGCTCGTCGATGAAGATGATCGCCGGTGCCTTGCCGCGCGCCTGCTCGAATAGATCGCGCACGCGCGCCGCACCCACGCCGACGAACATCTCGACGAACTCCGAGCCCGAGATGGAGAAGAACGGAACTCCCGCCTCGCCCGCGACGGCGCGCGCCAGCAGTGTTTTCCCTGTCCCGGGCGGGCCCACCAGCAGGACCCCTTTCGGCACGCGCGCGCCGAGTCGGCCGTACTTCTTCGGATCCTTCAGGAATTCGACCACTTCCTGCAGCTCGGCCTTTGCCTCGTCCACGCCGGCGACGTCGGCGAACGTGACGCC
>DASXRW010000030.1:0-10820 GCA_036506355.1 Burkholderiales bacterium | reverse complement strand
TGACCGACGTTACGCAGAAGACAAAGCTCGTGCAGGCGCTGAGCGAGCTAGGATTCTGAGCCTATCAGCCTAAACAGATTGCGCCTTCACGGTGTCACCGCGAAGCCGCAGCGGTATTCACACCGCAGGTGCGCAAGTCGGCCCGCCCGCCGGACATGATGCCTTGATAAAGCGTCCAAAGCCGCTCGTCCACGCGCTCTTCGCGTGGATGGGGGCGGGGTTTGTTGAAGCGGCCGGCGGCGCGCGGGCCGGCGTTGTAGACGGCGTAGGCGGCGCGCGGGATGTGGTTGAGATCGCCGCTGCGCTGCGCATAGGGTATGGCGTAGTCCTTCATATAGCGCATCAGGATCTGTGCGCCGGCGCGGGCGTTGTAAGCGGTCTCCCAGCGCAGGCGTTCGATCTCGTAAAAGCCGCGCCAGACCACTTGATTGATTTGCATGATGCCGACACTGCCGGCCGCTGAGCGCAGGTAACTGACCTTGCCGCCGCGAGGCACATATTGGCGCCAGCAGCTTTCGATCAGCGCGGTCGTCGGCACCAGGTTGCGATAGATCTTGTCGTAGGGCGCCGCAAGATTGGCGCGCTGCAATTCGGTCGCCGATGTTTTTTGCAGCAACTCGCCGATCCGCGTTTCGTAGGCGTCGAGCTCGTCGCGCTTGGGCAGCCATCGATCCAGCGCCGGCTGGTCCCCGGGTTCGGTTGCTGCGTGCGCCCTGGTGATGAACAGGTCCAGCCAGCTCTTGCCGGGAGGCGCGGGTTCGGGCCTGGGGATATCCTCGACATCGAACAACCGGCGCAATTGCGGATCGACGGACCAATCGTACGCCAGCGGATCGCCGGCCGCCCCGGGACGCAGGCTGCGCGCCAGTTGCCGCAGACCATCGGCCGATAGCGTCATGCCCAGCCCGGGCGCGGCGCGATCCAGTGCCAGCAGCGCATCGCCGGCATCGATGAAAACGGCATAACGCAGCAGCGACGCATCGAGCACGCCGTCGCGCTGGGCATCGGCGAGGATCGTGCGCAGCTCACTCCAGGCGTCGACGAACAGTGCGCGCACCGGATCGCCCGCGGCGGGCGCTTCGCCCGACAGGATCGTCGCCAGTTGATAGCGGCTGTCCAGCAAGAGCGTGAAAAGCCGCTTGCGCAGCGCGCTGTCTTCGCTGTCGAGCGCGACCTGCTTGATGCTGTAGACGAGAAAGGCGTCCCAGGGTTGCAGAGCCTTGTCCAGGGCGTCGAGCTCGGCTTCGGTGAGCGCCGCCGTGGACACGTTTGCCGGCGGCGGCGAGGTCAGCCAGGCATCGGGAATTTCAATGGCGATCGGCACGACGATATGGGTCGTCTCGACGCGCGGTTGCAGCACCTGTACTTGCCTCAGCGCCAGTTCCAGCGCGGCGCGGTGTTCCGGCGGCGCCGCGCCGCGCAGGATCGCCAGCAGCGTGGCGCGCGAGGCGCCGATGTCATAGCTGAATCGTTCCAGGCGCGGATGCAATTGACGTTTGCTCAGGTCCCAGATGAATCCAAGCGCCTGTCCGCCGCCCGCGTCGGTGAGCTTGGAATCGACGATGCGCAAGCGCAAACGTCCGGCACTGTCGAGCCGCGGCACGAGCGTGAAGTGCATCGTGCCGTCCCAGGCGGCGGCGTTCTGGCAATTGCCGAACAACTCCACGCCAAGCGCGGCCGAACCCGGGCCGGCGAAGCGCACCTGCCCGTCGAGGGCGTCGAGCTTGGACGCCTCGAGGTTCAAATACCGGCACCGGCCTTCGCGGTAGATCACGTTCGGTGCTGCGGGCGAAGCGGCCAGCTGCGCGCTGAGCGCTTGGCGGATCGGCTCGAAGGGTACCCGCAGCGGAATTTCAAGCCGACCGGCCAGTGCACCGGGGGCACAGAGGATGAGGCAGCAGAGCGTTAACAGTCGGATGAGGGTCATGCGTTGTCTCGATCAATGAACTACGAACAGATTCCTGTGAATTGTCTATCTCTGTCGAAGTTGTCTCGAAGACGCAGTGATCGTGCCGGCCCTCGGTGGCACACTGGATCTCCTCGGAGGTGAGCACGTCCTACACAATACCGGTCTTCTCCGCCATGCTGAAGGCAATGCCATGACCACGGTCAGCGTGTTCGGCGGCACGGGCTTCCTCGGCCGCCGGCTAGTGCGGCGGCTCGCCGCCGAAGGAGCGACGCTGCGCATCGCAGTTCGGTCTCCCGATCGGGCGCGGAGCGTCCTCCGAGCGGCTGATTTGGACCGTGTCACGCTCTTCCGCGCCGACGTGCGCGACCAAGCCTCGGTCGCCGCCGCCGTAGCCGGGGTCGACGCCGTCGTCAACGCCGTCTCCGCCTATGTCGAGAAGCCCGGCGTGACTTTCGAGTCGGTGCATGAGCAAGGCGCCAAGACGCTCGCGCAGGAGGCGGCTGCTGCCGGCGTCGCGCGGCTCGTGCTCGTCTCCGGGATCGGCGCCGATCCGCAGGCGCGGTCTCCTTACATTCGGGCGCGCGGTCGCGGTGAGCTCGTAGTTAGACAGGCGTTCCCGAGCGCCACGATTGTCCGCCCGAGCGCGATGTTCGGTCCAGGCGACGCCCTGTTCGGCACGCTCGCCGGCATCGTCCGCCTGCTCCCGGTCGTGCCGCTGATCGGCGGCGGCCGCACCCGCCTGCAACCCGTTTATGTGGAAGACGTGGCAGAGGCCATCGTTCGCATGCTCGCCGACCGCGGGACCGCCGGCCAGACCTATGAGCTCGCCGGCCCCGGCGTGTACACACTGCGCGAGCTGGTCGGCTTCACGCTACGTCTCATCGATAAACGGCGGCTGCTCGTGCCGGTGCCCTTCGCCGTAGCCGAGATTCAGGCGCGGTTGCTCGAGTTTCTGCCCAGCCCGCCGCTCACGACCAGCCAGGTCGATCTACTCAGGGTGGACAACTTGGCAAGCGGCGCCCTGCCGGGTTTCCGCGAGCTCGACATCCGGCCGAAGGCACTCGAGGACATCGTGCCGACCTATATCGGCCGGCTGCGCACGCCCGGGCCGGACTAAGTGGAACTCGGCGTCTGCTCTGCTCCGGAAGACAAAATCAATCCGCCGCCATGCGCGGCAGCCACAAGGCGAGCTGCGGCCAGTACGAAAGAATGGCGATCATCGCGAGCATCGCCAGCACGAAGGGCGCCGCGCCGATGATCACGTCGTCGATCCGGCCGCGCTGGCGCAGGCCCTGCACCACGTAGAGGTTGATCCCGACCGGCGGCGTGATCATCGCCGTCTCCATCAGGATGATGATCAGGATGCCGAACCAGATCGGGTCATAGCCCGCCTTGAACATGATCGGCGCGATGATCGGCACGGTCGCGACCATCATCGACAGCGTCTCCATGAAGCAGCCGAGGATCAGGTAGAACACGACCACGCCGATCAGCAGCTCGGTCGAGGTCAAGCCGAGGCTCGTGATCATCCGGTTCACCTGCGCGGTGAGGCCGATCGAGCTGATCACGAAGTTGAGGAAATAAGCGGCGATCAGGATGGCCATGATCATGGCGGTGGTGCGCATCGTGCCTTCGAAGGCGTGCAGCAGCATGCGCAGGTTGAGGCTGCGGTGCCAGGCGGCAACGCCGAGCGCAGCGATCACGCCGAGCGCCGCCGACTCGGTCGCGGTGGCGAGGCCGGCGTAGATCGATCCGATCACCGCGAGGAAGATGACGAGCGGCGGAATCAGATCCGGCAGCGCGCGGATGCGCGAGCGCCAATCGACGCGCGTGCGCCGGCCGCCGAGCGAAGGCCGCAGCAGGCACGCGATCAGCACCGTCAGGCTGAAGAGGCTCGCCAGCACGAGACCGGGCACGATGCCGGCGAGATAGAGCCTGGGGATCGAGGAGTCGGTGAGCACGCCGTAGACGATCATGTTGATCGACGGCGGGATCAGGATGCCGAGCGTGCCGCCCGCGGCGATGGTGCCCAGGAACAGGCGCTCAGAGTAGCCGTGCTTCTTGATCTCGCCCATCGCCACGGTGCCGATGGTCGCGGCGGTGGCGACGCTCGAGCCCGAGGTCGCGGCGAACATCGCGCAGGCGGCGATGTTGGAGTGCATCAAGCCGCCGGGCAGCCACGGCACCCAGAGGACGAGCGCGTTGTACATGCGCTCGGCGATGCCGGAGCGCAGCAGGATCTCGCCGAGCAACACGAAGAACGGAATCGCCACCAGCAGGAAATTGTTGGACGTGGCCCAGGCCACCTCGCCGATGGCGAGCGTGAGCGGCAGCTTGGAGTACAGGCTCGAGAGCACGATGCCGAGAATGCCGAGCGCGGCGGCCACCGGCACCGCCAGCGCGAGCAGGCCGATCAGCAGCACGAGCGCGGTCCACAGCATCAGCGTTCCTTCAGCTCGCGGATCTCGTCCTCCACCTCTTCCGCCGCCGAACGCGTGCTGATCGCGTGGGCCGCGCCGGCGGCATCGCCACGCGCGAGCAGCACGAGCGCCTGCGCGAGCAGCGCAAGACCGACGAGGAAGAAGAGCGCGAGCCCGACGAGCCAGACCGCCTGCGGGATCACGATCGGCGTGGCGAGCGCCGACTGGCTGCGCGAGCCCGACACCCAGGACTGCTGCACCACGCTCCAGCCGTGCCGGGCGATCAGGCCGAAGAAGGCGATGAGCAGCGCGATGCCGATGAAATCGAGCGCGAGCCGCAGCGCGCGCGGAAAGAGCGCGTACAGCGAGTCGATGCGGATGTGCGCGCGCTCAAGCAGCGCCGCGCCGAGCGACCAGGCGGTGCCGAGCGCCAGCGCATAGCCCGCGAGCTCGTCGGCGCCGCCGATCGAGGCGTTGAACAGCTTGCGCAGCGTCACGTCGACGCCGATCAGCACGGCGGCCGCGAGCACGAGCGCGCCGCCCAGCCACAGGCCGAAGCGGCTGACGCGGCGTGCGGGCTTGATCAGTTCGTCGGGGCCCTGAGACCGAGCGTCTTGCCGACGGTGTTGTTCCACTCGGCGGCGCACTCGGCGCCGCAGCGCTTGGCCCAGCCGGCGAGCACTGCGCCCTCGACGAGCTTCTTGTGCATCTCGGCCTCTGCCGGCTTCACCGGCACGATGGTCATTTTGGCGAGCTTGCCCATGGTGCAGGGCTGTTTACCGGTGTTGCAGTTGTCGGCCTCCGCGGTCGCCTTCTTGAGCGTGTCCCACATCTTGTTCTCGTAAGCCTTCACCTGTTCGAGCATGAAGCTCTGCACGCGCTTGTCGAGCCGGTTCCAGGTGCTGAGGTTCACCGCCATCACGTTGATGCTCCAGCCGAGCGACATGGGGTAGAGCGATTTCGTCACCTCGGGCCAGCCGGCGGTGTTGCCCGAGAGGCTGCCGGTGACGCCGCAGTCGACCACGCCGTTATTGAGCGCGGGCACCACTTCCGCGAACGCCATGCTCACGGCGGTGGCGCCGACGCCGGACAGGAAGTCGCGCATGGTGTTGTTGAACACGCGCACCTTCTTGCCCTTGAAATCGGCGAGACCGCCGATCACCGTGCGGCACCAGAAAACCTGCGGCGGGTTGCCGCCGAAGGCGAGCAGCCTCGCGTTCCAGTTCTTCTGCATCTGCCGGTCGATCACCGCGCGGTAGGCCTCGCAGGCGGCGCGCGCCTTGTCCGCGTCGAGCGTGATGCCCGCGAGGTCGCAGCCCTCGAAGCGCGGGTCGTCGCCCGCCATCTTGGAGATGTCCATGCCGGCGAAATCCATCACCCCGAGGCGCAGCAGGCGCAGCATCGTCTTGTCGTCGATGCCCATCTGGTCGAGCGGCGTGATGTCGGCCGTGATGGCGCCGTTGGACGCCTTCGTCAGCGTCTCGCGCCAGAACGGCACCTCGTCGACGCTCGAAGCGACCGTCGGGCTGTTGAGGCCGATCACCTTGAACTGCGTGCGCGGCAGGTCCTGAGCGACGGCGCTGAAAGAGAAAGCGATCGCCATTGCAGCAAATGCGGCAGCGAATGGGCGCGTTAGCATGGGCATCTCCTCCTTGCGAAACATGGTACACCGCATGATCGAAGACCTGTACCGGGCGCGCACGCCGGGCTCCGCGGCCCTCTACGCGCGGGCTTCACGGGTATTGCCCGCGGGGCTGACGCACGATTCGCGTGCCACCTCGCCCTACCCGATCTATGCCGCGCGTGCGGCAGGCGCGCGCAAATGGGACGTCGACGGCAACGAATACATCGATTATTTCGGCGGCCACGGCGCGCTGCTCTTCGGCCATGCCCATGCCCCGCTCGTCGAAGCGGTGCAGCGCCAGGCGGCGCTCGGCACGCACTGGGGCGCCTCGCACGAGCTCGAGGTGCAATGGGCCGAGCTGGTGCAGCGGCTCGTGCCTTCGGCCCGGCGGGTGCGCTTCACCGCCTCGGGCACGGAGGCGACGCAGCTCGCGCTGCGCCTCGCGCGCGCCTACACCGGAAAAACGAAGATCGTGCGCTTCGTCGGCCACTTCCACGGCTGGCACGACGCCGTCGCGGCTGGCGCGATGTCGCACTACGATGGCTCGATTCCCGCCGGCATCCCCGCGGCCGTCGTGGGCGAATCCATCGTGCTGAGCGCGGATGCGCCCGCGCCGGCGGTGGAGGCACTGCACAGCCGCGACGACATCGCCGCGGTGATCGTCGAGCCTTCCGGCGCCTCGTGGGGCCAGGTGCCGCTGCCCCAAGGATTTCTCGCCGCGCTGCGCGCTGCCACCAAAGCGCGCAGCGTGCCATTGATTTTCGATGAGGTGATCACGGGCTTTCGCTGGTCGCGCGGGGGAGCGCAGGCGCGCTACGGCATCATTCCCGACGTCACGGTGCTGGCGAAAGTCCTGGCCGGCGGGCTGCCAGGAGGAGCTGTCGCGGGCGCGAAGGACATCCTCGACCAGATCGACCCGGCGGCGGCGAAGGCCGCGGGCCGGGAGAAAGTCGGGCATCAGGGCACCTTCAACGCCAATCCGCTGTGTGCCGCGGCTGGCGTGACCATGCTGTCGCTCGTCGAGAGCAGCGACGCCTGCGCGCGTGCGGAAGCGACGGCAGAAGAGCTGCGCGCCGGAATGCGACGCGTGCTCGTCGAGGAAGGCGTGCCGTGGGGCGTGTTCGGCGAAGCGTCGGTGTTCGTGATCTTTCCCAATCCGGCGCGGCTCGCGATCGACCCGGCGAATTTCGATCCGCTAAAGCTCGGCTTCAAGGGCCTCAAGGGCGGCCGCGATCCGCAGCTCAACAACAAGCTGCGCCTCGCGCTTCTCGCGCACGGCGTCGACATCGCCGGCGGGCCCGGCGGCTTCGTTTCCGCGGCACACGGTCCGCGCGAGATCGCCCAGACCCTCGAGGCCTGGCGAAGCGCAGTGCGCGCGCTGAAGAACGAGCTGCGCTAGGTGCGCCAGATGCGCGGCTCGATGGCGACGCGCCCGGCGAGCGCGGGCCGCAGGAGCGACCAGAGGCTGGCAAAAGCGCGCATCGCCTCCTCGCTCGAATCGCCGAGGTAGCGGGCGATCAGCAGTCCTGGCAGCAACGTCACCGCAAGGCACGCGGGCGCTTCCTTCCTGTAGTTGTGGTTCACGACAGCCGCCGCCGCGACCATGGTGCCGCAGACGCTGCGGCCCGCGAGCCCGGCGCTCGAGCGCATCATCCTGCTGCCGCCCTCGATGCATCCGCGTTCCAGCCAAAGGAGCCGGCCGTCCCGGCTCACCCGCTGCTCGAGCCGGATCTCGCCCCTGTCGAAGCGCTCGCCCGAGCCGCGGCGTCCGAGGCACAGCACCTCCCAGCCGATGTAGCGCGCATCGTTCCTCAGCTCGACGCTGCATTCGAAGCTCGCGTGCGCGCCGTTGAACACGATGGTCTCGCGCGGCAGCCACTCGAGCGTGCCCTCGAGCTCGAATCTGAGCGACTGCTGCGCCCGGGGTCCGGCGGAGCGATACCACTTGCCGGCGCCGGGCGTGGTAAGCAAGGCGTGGCTCGCTTGCGCAGCACGCACATCGAGCGCGAGCTCGTCGCCGCCCGCGATGCCGCCCGGCGGATGAACCACGATCGCATGGCACACGGCCTCGCCCTCGGGATAGAGCGGCTTCTGCACCACGAGCGGACCTTCGTGACTGCGCCTTGCAAGCACGGAGCGGTTTTCATCTCGCGCGAATGAGAGCGACAGCCTTGCCTTCCAGGATGCGGCGACCGGCTCGCTGAGGTGCATTCAAATATGATAGTGCCTCCCTTGCCCGCCGACTGAAGGAGTGCAGCCATGTCGTCACGCGCGCATAAGAAGCCCGTCTACCGGAGCCTTTACTTCCAGGTGATCGTCGCCATCGCGATCGGCGTGCTGCTCGGATATTTTTTCCCCGAAACCGGCGAGGCGATGAAACCGCTGGGCGACGGCTTCATCAAGCTCATCAAGATGATCATTGCGCCGGTCATCTTCTGCACCGTCGTGGTCGGCATCGCCGGCATGGAGAGCATGAAGACGGTGGGCAAGACCGGGGGCTACGCCCTGCTCTACTTCGAGGCGGTGAGCACCCTCGCCCTGATCGTCGGCCTGGTGATCATCAACACGTTCCAGCCAGGCGCGGGAATGAACATCGATCCCGCCAGCCTGGATACCAAGTCGGTCGCGCAGTATGCCGCGCCGGGCAAGATGCAGTCGAGCACCGAGTTCCTGTTGAACGTCATCCCGAACACGGTGGTGGACGCGTTCGCGAAGGGCGAGATCCTGCAGGTGCTGCTGTTCTCCGTGCTGTTCGGCTTCGCCCTGCACGCCTTCGGCACGAAAGGCAAGCCGGTGTTCGAGCTCATCGACAAGCTCTCGCACGTGCTGTTCGGCATCGTCGGCATCATCATGAAAGCGGCGCCGCTCGGCGCCTTCGGCGCGATGGCCTTCACCATCGGCAAGTACGGCGTCGGCACGCTGCTCTCGCTCGCCAGGCTGATGGGCACGTTCTACGCCACGTGCCTGTTCTTCATTCTCGTCGTGCTGGGGATCATCGCCTGGCTGCACGGCTTCAGCATCTGGAAGTTTATCAAGTACATCAAGGAGGAGCTGTTCATCGTGCTCGGCACCTCGTCGTCCGAGTCGGTGCTGCCGCGCATGATCGCGAAGCTGGAGAACCTGGGCGTCAAGAAGTCGGTCGTGGGGCTGGTGATCCCGACCGGCTACTCCTTCAACCTGGACGGCACGTCCATTTACCTCACGATGGCGGCGGTGTTCATCGCCCAGGCCACCAACACGCCGATGACGCTCACCCAGCAGCTCACTTTGCTGGGCGTCTTGCTGCTGACTTCCAAGGGCGCCGCCGGCGTGACCGGGAGCGGCTTCATCGTCCTCGCGGCGACGCTCTCGGCGGTGGGCGCGGTGCCGGTGGCAGGGCTGGCGCTGATTCTCGGCATCGACCGCTTCATGTCGGAAGCGCGCGCGCTCACCAACCTGATCGGCAACGGCGTCGCCACGGTGGTGGTCGGACGCTGGTGCAGGGAGGTGGATGTGGCAAGAATGCGCCGCCACCTTGACCAGGAGACCGCGGAAGAAGCTGAAGCTCCGGAGAAGGTGCTCGTCGAGCAGGAAGAAGGCGGCACGCTGAGGCCCGCAGCGCTGCACCGCTGATTCACACCGCCAGCAGGCGCTTGACGTCGTCGCGTTCCATGTTGCTGCCTGAGCCGCGGGCGACGATCTCGCCGCGCTCCATCACCAGGTACTGGTCGGCGAGCGAACGCGCGAAGTCGTAGTACTGCTCGACCAGCAGGATCGCCATCTCGCCCGACGCGGCGAGCGCACGGATCGCGCGCTCGATCTCCTTGATGATCGACGGCTGGATGCCCTCGGTCGGCTCGTCGAGGATCAGGAGCCGCGGCCGCATGGCGAGCGCACGGCCGATGGCGAGCTGCTGCTGCTGGCCGCCCGAGAGATCGCCGCCGCGGCGGCCGAGCATCTGCTTCAGCACCGGGAACATGGCGAACACCGCCTCGGGGATGCGCTTCGCGCCCATCAGCAGGTTCTCCTCCACGGAGAGGCGCGGAAAAATCTCGCGGCCCTGGGGCACGTAGCCGATGCCGGCGCGCGCCCGTTCGTAGGGTTTGGCGCGCGTCAATTCCTTCTGCTCGAAAGCGATGCTCCCGCTCTTGGCGGGCAGGAGGCCCATCAGCGTCTTCAGCAGCGTGGTCTTGCCGACGCCGTTGCGGCCGAGGAGCGCGGTCACCTTGCCCGCCGGCACCTCGAAGCTCAGGTTGCGCAGGATGTGGCTGCCGCCGTAGTACTGGTTGAGCCCGCTAACAACCATAGAAAATGGGGACGGACCCCATTTTTCTCATTTGAGAATGCAGTGCATATGGGAAAAATGGGGTCCGTCCCCATTTTCTTTTAACGGCCAAGGTAGACCTCGATCACGCGGGGGTCGTTCTGCACCTTCTCCATGGGTCCCTCGGCGAGCACCGAGCCCTCGTGCAGCACCGTCACCTTGCGCGCGATGGTCTCGATGAACGCCATGTCGTGCTCGACGACCACCAGGGAATGCGTGCCGGCGAGCGACACGAAAAGCTCCGCGGTGCGCTCGGTCTCCTCGTCGCTCATCCCCGCAACGGGCTCGTCAAGCAGCAGGAGCTTCGGCTCCTGCATCAGCAGCATGCCGATCTCGAGCCATTGCTTCTGGCCGTGCGACAAGAGGCCCGCGATGCGTGCGGGCTCGCCGTCCAGGCGAACCAGGCGCATCGTCGCCTCGATGCGGCCGCGCTCCTCGGAGCTCAACTTGGAGACAAGCGTGGTGCGCGCCCGCTTGTCGGCCTTCATCGCCAGCTCCAAATTTTCAAATACCGTGAGCGGCTCGAAGATGGTCGGCTTCTGGAACTTGCGGCCGATGCCGGCA
>DASXRW010000029.1:0-2031 GCA_036506355.1 Burkholderiales bacterium | reverse complement strand
GGCCGGCCGGTCGCCGAGCTGGTGGACGAGGCGAAGCGCCTGGAAGCGGCGGGTGCGGCGATGCTCGATTTCCGCCACTCGGGCGCGGAGGCCGGCGCGGCGGTGGTGAAAGCGGTGGCGATCCCGGTCATTGGTGGCCTGGGTGGCGGCCCATGGCTCGATGGCCGCGTGCGCATGGCGCATGCGGCGATCGGGTATGGCATGAACTGGCTCGATTCGAACGCCGAGACTTATGCGCATGTCGCGAGCATCGTGCAGGCGGCGCTCGCGGCCTACGCCGAGGACGTGCGCGCGGGCCGCCAGATCAGGGGCCAGCGTGGCTGAAGCGCTGATCGACGGCGTGCGCACGCGTTACGAGGTACTGGGCGACGGTCCGCCGCTCCTCATGTACGCGCCGGGCGGATTCGACGCGACCATCGAGAAGTGGACCACGCAGGGCGTCTACGCGCGCGTCAAGTTGCTCGAGCACCTGCCGAAGAAATACAAATGCATCGTCTTCGACCGCCGCGAGTGCGGCCAGTCGGGCGGGCGCATAGAGCCCATCACCTGGGCGCACTACGCGCGGCAGGGGAAGCTGCTGCTCGAGCATCTCGGCATCGAGCGCGCGCACATCATGGGCGGCTGCATGGGCGTCTCGTGCGTCATGGCCTTCGCCGTCGCGCATCCCGCGGCGACGCTCAGCATGCTGCTGTGGTGGCCGGTCGGCGGCGCGAAGTACCGCATCAAGGCGCACCAGCGCTTCGGCGATCACCTCGATTACGTGCGGGAGCACGGGCTCGCGGGCATCGTCTCCACGGTGCAAAAAGAGGGCAAGGCATTCAATGCCGATGCGCGCGGCGGGCCGTGGTCCTCGCCGATCCGCAACGACCGAGCCTTTGCCGACGCCTTTGCGAAGCAGGAGCAAGCGAACTACGTCCAGCTCGTCGAGCGCATGATGCGCACGCTCTTCGACCGCGACACTTCCCCCGGCGCCGAGCCCGAGCAGCTCTTCAAGCTGCAAATTCCCGCGCTCATCGTGCCGGGCAAGGATGAATCGCACGCCACTTCGGCCGCGCGCTATCTCGAGGAATGCTTGCCTAAGGCGCAATACTGGGATGTTCTGCCGGAGGAGCAGACCGAGGCCAACGCGCCGCGCCGCCTTCTAGACTTTCTAGCTCAGTAGCTCGCGAACATCTGCTGCAGCCTCGCAGGGTCACGCGTGGTGGTCAGCGCGAGCATCAGCAGGACCCGGGCTTTCTGTGGCGTCAGGTTGTCGCCCCAGATCAGCGGACGCTTCTCCACCGGCCGCGTGTCGATCACGCGGCCCATGCCGCCGCGGTTGGTCATTACGACCGGTATGCCTTTCGCGACCAGCCGGTTAACGGCTTCGTCCATCGCCGGCGTGCCCGAGCCGGTCGGAAAGCCGGCGATGATGATGCCGTCAGCCTTGGCGTGCGCCACCGCGGCGTCGACGAGCGCGCCGTCGGCGCCGGCGTAGGTGTAGATGATGTCGACGCGCGGCAGCTTCTCGACCTTCGACAAGTCGAAAATGACGCGGCCCTTCGATGGCGCGCGATGGAAGGTCACCCGATCTTCGTCGACGAAGCCGAGGACGCCCAGATCCCCGCTGCTATAGGTCTCCAGGCGGTAGCTCATGTTCTTTCTTACGTCGCGCGCGCCGTTGATGACGTCGTTCGTCACGACCATGGCGCCCTTGCCGCGCGCCTGCTCATCGGCCGCGACGCGCACCGCTTGCAGGAAGTTCTTCGGGCTGTCGGAGCTAAGCGTGGTGAACTGCCGCTGCGCGGCGGTAAGCACGATCGGCTTGTCCGTCTTGACCGTGAGGTGAAGAAAGTACGCCGTCTCCTCGACGGTGTTAGAGCCGTGCGTGACGACGATGCCCTGGATCTCCGGCTGGCGCGCGACGATGTCGTTGATGCGCTTGGCGAGCGTGAGCCACTGCTCGACGGTGATGGCGCTGCTGCCCACGCGCATCACCTCCTCGACCTCGAGCCGCGCGACTTTCTTCAGCGCCGGGATGGCTTCGGCGAC
>DASXRW010000028.1:0-7200 GCA_036506355.1 Burkholderiales bacterium | reverse complement strand
ATTGGCGGCCGAGCCGATGACGGTGAATTCGAGCCGCTCGGGCACGCCGATGTTGCCGTAGGTCACCTGGCCGAGATGCAGGCCGATGCCGTAGCGGATCGGCACGCGGCCGGGATTCGCTTCGTTGTCGGCGGCGATGCGCTCGGCGGCGACGCGCGCCGCGGCGAGCGCGCGCTGGCAGGCTTCGCCCGCGCTGCTGGCATTGGCCCACTGCTCGGGGCTGCCGATCGGAAAGATGGCGAGCGCGGCATCGCCGATGAAGCGCAGCACCTCGCCGCCTTTCTCCATGATCGCGCCGGCCATGCAATGGAAGTAGCGGTTGAGGTACATGAGGTAGGCCTCGCGCGCCATCGACTGCGATAGCGCGGTCGAATCGCGCAGGTCGCTGAACCAGACCACGGCCTCGATGTGCTCGCCGTCACCGTGCTTCACCAGGCCGTCGAGCACGCGTTCTCCGGTGTGGCGCCCGAGGAAAGTCTGCAGCAGCGTCACCGCCGTGCGCCGCTGCGCATGCACTTCGAAGAGCCGCCCGAGCATCGGCAGCACCTCGTAGATCTGGCCGAGGTCGGCGGTGGAGAAGCCGCCTTTCGCGAAGGAGGTCATCGACATCACGTTGATCTGACCGTCGGCGAAGCGAAACGGCATCGCGACATAGTCGGTCGCGCCCTCGGCATGCAGCTCGCGCACCACCGGGAAGTCGAGTTTCACGCCGGGCTCGCCGAGGCGCCGGCGCACGCCGCCCGCGCCGCGCAGGATCTGCGCGAACGGGCTGTCCTTGAACTTGGGCTGCCGCAGGATGTCGTGCGGCTCGTAGATCGTCTTCACGCCGCTGTCCTCGCGCCAGACGAACACGGTGGCGAACACCTGCGGATGCAGCGTCGGGACGATCACCGTCATGCGCGAGAGCGGTACGCCGCATTGCTTCAGGCAGCGGCAGAAACCGTCCATCAATGCATCGGGCGTCTGCGCTTTCCAGGCTTCGCCGAGGATCCAGCCGGCGATGCTGTTCGCGTGCAGGCCGTGGTCGAGGGAAGCAAGATGCGGAATTTCGTCGTCGCCGTCGTAGATGGCGCTGACGCGCTCCGGGTAGAAGGAGATGTACCGCCGGATCGGCGCGGCGTCCTCGTAGGGCTCCTCGTACGACCAGGCCGCGTTCTCCGCGGCCGCGCCGCCCGCGCGCAGCGTCCAGTAGCTCGCGTTGCCCTTGAACGGGCAGTGCGTCACCTGCTCGGTCTTCTCGAGCAGCGCCACCTGCACGTCCTCGCGCGGGAAGTAATACGCGGGGGCCAGCCGCGTCTCGTGCAGAATCAGCGCGCGCTGCGAATCGGCGACCCAGGTGCCGTTGAACTCCACGCGCACGCGCCGCGGGCTGGGCTCGAATCGGATCTGGTATTGGCTCATACGGCCTTGGTCGCAGCCTGCCATAAAATCCTGACATGCCGGCAACTTTCCCGCTCAACGCCTGGTACGCGGCAGCGTGGGGCCACGAAGTCAGTGCGCGCGGCGTGCTTGCGCGCACGGTCTGCAACCAGAACATCGCCCTGTGGCGCACGCCCGAAGGCGAAATTTCGGTGCTGGAGGATTCGTGCTGGCATCGCCGCCTGCCGCTCTCGATGGGCCATGTCGAGGCCGGCACGCTGGTGTGCCGCTACCACGGCCTGGCATTCGATGCGACCGGGCGCTGCACGCGGATGCCGTCGCAGGAGAAGCCGAGCGCGTCGGCCTGCGTGCGCGCCTATCCTGCGGCTGAGCGGCACCGCCTTGTCTGGGTATGGCCGGGCGACCCGGCGCGCGCCGACGCCGCGCTCGTGCCCGACCTGCACTGGAACAGCGATCCGCAATGGGAGGGCGACGGCGCCACGCTGTTCGCCAAGTGCGATTACCGCCTGCTGGTCGACAATCTGATGGACCTGACCCACGAGACCTTCGTGCACGCGACCAGCATCGGCCACCGCGCGATCGCCGAGACGCCGCCGGCCACGACGCACGACGAGCGCAGCGTCACCGTCACGCGCTGGATGCTCGACATCGATGCGCCGCCGTTCTGGCGCGCGCAGCTCGGCCGGCCGGGGAACGTCGACCGCTGGCAGATCATCCGCTTCGAGGCGCCATGCACCATCGTCCTCGACGTCGGCGTGGCGCTCGCCGGCACCGGCGCGCCGCAGGGCGACCGCAGCCAGGGCGTCACCGGCCGCGTGCTCAACACGATCACGCCGCAGCGCGCCACCACCTGCATGTACTTCTGGACGCTGCTGCGCAACTACCGCCTGCGCGACCAGTCGCTGACGACGCTGCTGCGCGAGGCGAACGCGCGCATTTTCGAGGAGGACCGCGCGGTGGTAGAGGCGCAGCAGCGCGCCATCGCCGCCGCCCCGGACCAGCCGCTGCACAATCTCAATGTCGACGCCGGCGCGCTGTGGGCGCGGCGCATCATCGAGCGCATGAGCGCCGAAGGATGACGGACCTGCGGGCAAGGCTGCGGCTCGGCAGCGCGCTCGTGATGCTCGCGTTCGTGATCACGCATCTCAGCGCGCACAGCCTGCTGCTCGTCTCGCTGCCGCTCGCGCAGGACGGTCTCGTGCGGCTGATGCAGCCGTGGCGCAGCAGCGCCGGCACTCTGCTTCTGGCGAGCGCGTTCCTGGTGCATTACGCCAATGCGCTGTGGTCGATCTACGAGCGGCGCTCGCTGCGGCTGCCGCGATGGCAATGGGCGCAGCTCGGCTTCGGCCTTTGCATTCCGCTGCTCCTCGCCTTGCATGTCGCGAGCACGCGCCTTGCCGAGGCGTACCTGGGCGCCGACAACTCTTACGGCTCGGTCCTGACGCTGCATTGGGTGCTGATGCCGTATCTCGCGGTGATCCAGGCGGCGGCGCTGCTGACCGTCTGGATCCACGCCTGCATCGGCATCCATTTCTGGCTGCGCACCAAGCTCTGGTACGCCGACTGGCGCTTCGCGTTCGCGGCCTTCGCGCTGCTGCTGCCGACACTTGCGCTCTCCGGCTATCTCAGCGCCGGCAACCAGGTGCTGCGCGAAGCCGCGCGGGATCCCAAGTTCGTCGAGACTGCACTCGGCGACGCCAACATCACCGCCGAGACGCTCGCGGCAAGCGATCGCATCGCCGCGCTGCTCGTCCTCACGCACTTCGGCCTGCTCGCGCTGGTGTTTGCCGCGCGCAGCGTGCGCCGCCGCATCGAGGAAAGCCGTCGGCCGCCGCTGCTCGCGCATCCCTCAGGCGGCAAGCTGCCGGTATTCCCCGGCGCTACGGTGCTCGAGACGCTGCGCGACCACGGCATTCCGCACGCCTCGGTGTGCGGCGGCAGGGCGCGCTGCACCACCTGCCGCATCCAGGTGAGCCGCGGGCTCGAGACGCTGCCGCCGCCGCAGGAGCTGGAGGCTAAGGCGCTGGCGCGCATCGGCGCGACCAAAGGGATGCGGCTCGCCTGCCAGGTGCGCCCCACCGCCGACATCAGCGTCACGCCGCTGCTCGCCGCGGATGCCTCCGCCGCCGACGGGTATGTTCCGGGCGGGCTGGAAGGCAGCGAGCGCCTCATCACCGTGATGTTCGTCGACCTGCGCGGCTCGACCACGCTCGGCGAGGCGAAGCTGCCCTATGACGTGCTCTTCATTCTCAACCGCTTCTTCTACGAGATGAAGCAGTCGCTGGAAGCGACCCACGGGCACTACTCGCAGTTCACCGGCGACGGCCTGATGGCGCTCTACGGCTTGCATGCCGACGATCCGGCGAGCGGTCCTGCCGATGCGCTGCGCGGCGCGCGCGAAATGCTGATGCGGGTCGAGCAGTTGAACCGCCAGCTGAAGGACGAGCTGCCGCAGCCGCTGCAGATCGGCATCGGCATCCACTACAGCGAAGCGATCGTCGGCGCGATGGGTCCGCCGCGCTCGATGATCATCACCGCGATCGGCGACACCGTGAACACCACGGCGCGGCTGGAAAGCCTCACCAAGGAATACCAGTGCCCGCTGATCATCTCGCGGCGCGCCGCCGAGGTCGCGCGGCTCGATCTCACCGGCCACACGCTGCACGACGCGCCGGTGAAAGGGCGCGTGCAATCGGTGCAGTTCCTCGCGTTGCAAGCCGTCCCCGCAATCTGATCTATATTCGCGCCATGAAAGCCAAACACTCCACCAGCCGGCGACGCTGGCTCAAGCGCACGGGCGCGCTCGCGCTCAGCGCGCCTTACATCATCACCGCACGGTCGCAGGAAACGCTGATCGTCAACACGCAGGGCGGCGAATACCAGGAGCTGGTCGAGCGCGTCGTCATTCGTCCGTTCGAGAAGAAGTTCGGCGTCAAGGTGATCCACGATCCCACCGGCACCGCCTCGCAGGACTACGCCAAGATCCGCGCCGCGCGCGGCGCGCCGGGCTTCGACGTCGCCGGGCTGCTCACGCCGCCGGAAGTCATTCTGGGCGTGAAAGAGGGACTGCTGGAGAAGCTCACCGAGCGCGAAGTACCGAACCTGCGCCACCTGTGGGACAAGACCTGGCAGGTGATCCCCGCGGGCTCGGGCGCGCCGCACACGCTGCAGTACGCGGCGCTCGTCTACCACAAGGAGAAGCTCGAGCGGCCGCGCTCCTGGGCCGACTACTGGGAGCCGCAGAAGAAGTACGGCGAGAAGGTGAAGGGCCACCTCATCAACTACAACCCGGCGAATCTGCTTTCCGTCTACGCCTTGATCCACGCCGCGCAGCTCGGCAAAGGCGGCGTCGACAACATGGAGCCCGCCTGGCAGCGCCTGAAGGCGCAGAAGCCTTACGTCGGCGTCGTCGTCACCGGGTCGGCCGAGGCGGTGCCGCACTTCGAGAATGGCCAGGTGTGGATCTCGCCTTACTGGAGCGCGCGCTCGGGTTACTACATCGACCGCGGCCTGCCGTTCGAAATGGTCATCCCCGATGAGGGCGTGATCGGCCTGTTCGATGTCGCCTGCATCCCGGTCGGCTCCAAGAACAAGAAGCTGGCCTATGAATTCCTCAACTGGCGCCTGGATCCAGCCGTGCAGCGCGAATGGGCGCTCGCCTACTTCTCGAGCCCGACGCGCCCCGGCGTCGAGCTGCCGGCCAAGTTCGCGGCGAACCAGATCGTCAGCAAGGAGCAGATCGCCAAGACCCAGTTCCCGGATTCGGACGTGATCGGTGCACGCCGCAAGGACTGGACGCTGAAATGGCAAGAGATCATGGGCTAGCGCCCGTCCCCTGGCTCCTCGTGGCAGCACCCATGGCGGTGCTGCTTTTGTTTTTTGCGCTGCCGAACGCGCTGTTGCTCTCGGCGAGCTTCCTCAAATCCGAGGCGCAGCAGCTCACCAACGAGCTCACGCTCGAAAACTATTCCTTCCTCTTCACTCGCCCGCTGTACATCCGGGCGTTCATCCGCACCTTCATCGTCGGCATCTCGGTCGGGCTGATCGACGTCGCGCTCGGCTACCCGCTCGCCTACTTCCTGGTGCGCACGAAGAGCCGCTGGAAGGGCCTGCTGATCGCGCTGTCGCTCGCGCCGCTGCTGGCGAGCGTCGTGGTGCGCACTTACGGCTGGTACATCATCCTCAACCGCTTCGGCGTCGCGAACGATTTGCTTCTCTCTCTAGGCTTCATCGACGATCGCATCGCCTTCATGCCGAGCACCGGCGCCATCATCGTCGGCCTCGCGCACGCACTGCTGCCGTACACGGTGCTCACCATCATGGGCTCGCTCCAGGGCATCAATCCGAATCTGGAGCTCGCCGCGATGAGCCTCGGCGCGAGCCGCACGCGCACCTTCTTCTCAGTGGTCCTGCCGCTCAGCCTCCCGGGCATCGCCGGCGGCTTCATCCTCGCCTTCTCGATCGCGATCAGCGCCTATGCGACGCCCGCGATCCTCGGCGGCCCGGCGACGCAGGTGATGGCGACGGCCATCTACGGCTTCATGACCCAGCTCCTCGACTGGTCGATCGGCGCCGCGCTCGCGGTGGTTTTGGTTTTCTGTGCGGTGCTTTTGACCTATGCCGCCGCTCGCATGGGCGCGCGCCAGGCGGCCTTGTGAGCGTGATCTATTTCTGCCGCCCCCCTGTCAAGGGGGGAAGCGAGCGGCTTTTGCGAGCGTCCCCCCTTAACAGGGGGGCAAAAACAATATGAGCCCGTGGGGTGCGCTCAGAGCGGTGGTGATCTTCGTGTACGTGTTCATGCTCGGCCCCATCCTGATCACCGCGGCCGTTTCATTCAACGCCTCGAACCGCTCGCAATTCCCGCCGCGCGGTTTTTCGCTGCAATGGTGGCAGCGCGCGTTCTCGGCCGAATGGGTCGATCCGCTGCTGTTCAGCTTCAAGCTCGGCTGCCTCGCCGCGCTCTTCAGCACGCTGCTCGCGCTGCCGCTCGCGTTCGCGCTGACGCGCTACCAGTTTCGCGGCCGCGCCGCGATCGCCGCGCTGACGCTCGGGCCCCTGATGCTGCCGGCGCTGGTGACTGGAGTGGGGCTGCTGCAGCTCTTCCAGTACGCCGGGCTGCGCGACTACATCGGCTTTACCGCGCTGCTCGTCGGGCATGTCGTCATCTGCCTGCCGTTCGCGGTGCGCACCATCGCGATCAGCCTGCATACGCTGCCGCCGAACGTCGAGTTGGCAGCAGCGAGCCTCGGCGCCTCGCGCGCGCGCATTCTGTGGCACGTGGTGCTGCCGCTCGCGAAGACCGGCATCGTCGCCGGCGCGGTGTTCGCGTTCGTGCACTCCTTCACCGACGTCAACCTTTCGCTCTTCCTGGTGCGGCCGGGCGAGCAGCCGATTACGGTGAAGATCCTCGGCTTCCTCGAATACGGCTTTGCACCGACGCTCGCAGCGGTGTCTGTCATCACGCTGCTCCTACCCCTGGTCCTGGTGGCCATCGTCGAGCGCATGAGCGGGCTCGGCGATTTCATCTACGGCAGCCGCGAGCGTGTCTGAGCTTCGCCTCGCCGGCCTCGAGAAGCGCTATGGCGCCACCGTCGCGGTCGCCGGCATCGACCTCGAGGTGCGCGAAGGCGAGTTCATGACGCTGCTCGGGCCCTCGGGCTGCGGCAAGACCACGACGCTCGGCCTCATCGCCGGCTTCTTTCCGCCCTCGGCAGGCGAGATCTATCTCAGGGGCCAGCCGGTCGCGGGACTGCCGCCGTTCAAGCGCGATATCGGCGTCGTGTTCCAGGACTACGCGCTCTTCCCGCACATGACGGCGGG
>DASXRW010000027.1:0-1936 GCA_036506355.1 Burkholderiales bacterium | reverse complement strand
GAACGGCTACATCCTCACCAACGCGCACGTCGTCAAGGACGCGAAAGAGATCATGGTGACGCTGCGCGACAACCGGCGCCTGCCGGCGAAACTCGTGGGTGCCGATCCGGGCACCGATGTCGCGGTGGTCAAGGTCGAGCCCACGCGGCTCGTGGATCTCAAGTTCGGCGACTCGGACGCGCTGCAGGTCGGCGACTTCGTGGTCGCGATCGGCAATCCTTTCGGCATCGGGCAGACCGCGACTTCGGGCATCGTCTCCGCGCTCGGCAGGAGCGGCCTGTCCGTGGAAGGCTACGAGCACTTCATCCAGACCGATGCCTCGATCAACCCCGGGAATTCGGGCGGTGCGCTCGTCAACCTGAAGGGCGAGCTCGTCGGCATCAACACCGCGATCATCGGGCCGGCGAATGTCGGCATCGGCTTCGCCGTGCCCTCGGTGCTGGCGCGCGCGGTAATGGATCAGCTGATCCGCTTCGGTGAGGTGAAGCGAGGCCGGCTCGGCATCGCGATGCAGCCGGTGGTGGGCGGCGGCGAGGGCGCGCTGATCGCCGAAGTCGAGCCGAATTCGCCGGCCGCTGCAGCGGGCTTGCGCAAGGGCGACATCGTCATCGCGCTCAATGGCCATCCGGTGCGCGCTCCGGCGGAGCTGCGCGCGCGCCTTGGCGTGGTGCCCGCCGGCGAATCGGTGGATTTGAAGCTGCAGCGCGGCAAGGAAACGCAGACCGTGAAGGCGCAGATCGGCGAGATCGACAAGACGCAGACCGCCGGCGGCCAGTCGCTCGCGGAGCTCAACGGCGCGGCGCTTGCCGAGGTGGAGCGCAAGGGACTGCCGGGGAAAAACCGCGCGCTCCTCGTCACCAAGGTCGAGTCGGGTTCGCCGGCCTTCGGCCACGGCATTCGCCCCGGCGATCTCATCATCGGCGTCAACCAGCGCCGCGTCACCACGACCCAGGAGCTCGCCAAGGCGCTGCGCGCCTCCGGCCGCCTCGCGCTCAACGTGGTGCGCGGGGACTTCCTACTGACGATCCAGCTGCGCTAGCTGTCTCTCGACCGCGCCAGCTTCTTCACGTCCGGTAGGCGCCGCAGCGCGCGCATGACGCGCGCGAGGTGCTGGCGGTTGGCCACTTCGATCACCAGATGCATGGTGGTGAAAAGCGCCCGGTCCTCCTCGGTGGCGATCGAGTCGATGTTGGAGCCGGCCTCCGCGATCTGCGAAGCGACGCGCGCCAGCACGCCGCGCTGGTTCTCCACCATCAGGTGGACTGCGGCCTGGAACAGGCGATTGGTGCGCGGGTCCCATTCCACGTCGAGCCACTGGTCGGGCTCGTTCTTGCGCGAGCGCACGATGCTGCCGCAGTCGGACTGGTGCACCACCAGGCCCTGTCCCTTCTTGATCGAGCCGACGATGGCATCGCCCGGGATTGGGCGGCAGCAGGTGGCGAGCTGCACCGCCATGCCCTCCGTGCCGCGGATCGTCACGCTCGCGCCGAGCGCCTCCTCGCGCTGCGGATCGGCGTGCTTGAGCAGGCGCCGCGCCACGACCGCGGGCAGGCGCTTGCCGAGGCCGATGTCGGCGAGCAGCTCCTCCTTCGAGCGCGCGCCGCCGTCGCGCACCACGCGCTCCCAGCTCGCGTCGTCGACCTCGGCGAGCGAGCCCTTCAGCGCGCGCAGCGCCTGGTCGAGCAGGCGCTCGCCCAGGCCCGCCGACTCCTCGTACTGCATGGTCTTCAGGAAGTGGCGGATGTTGGAGCGCGCCTTGCCGGTGCGCACGTACTGCAGCCATCCCGGGTTCGGCTTGGCATGGCTTGCGGTGATCACCTCGACGCGGTCGCCGTTGCGCAGCTCCTGGCGCAGCGGCACGAGCTCGCCGTTCACCTTCGCGGCGACGCAGCGGTTGCCGATGTCGGTGTGCACCGCATAAGCAAAGTCCACTGTG
>DASXRW010000026.1:0-10550 GCA_036506355.1 Burkholderiales bacterium | reverse complement strand
GTGTGCAGCGGCCGCAGACGCCCGTACGAGAGCCACGGAACGCCAAGCGCGAGGTCGGGCCAGATCAGCTCGGCGGCGATGAACACGCCGACCAGCATGCCGACCACGCCCCACACCACGGTCATGATCGCGAACTGCCGCACGACCTTGTAGTTGTAGGAGTTCTGCATTAACGGCGATGCTAAGGAGCGGAGCGGCCCGGCTTTTGACCTAAATCAAACCCGCAGTGTTTGCCGGGCCCGACAGTGCCGGCATGAGCCTTCTCTCGATCGCCGGCGTCGCGCGATTCATGGAACAGTGCCTCGTCCGGCGGTTTCGGGAGCGCAACCTCATGCGCAATACGCTCGGGCAGTACGTGCCGGTGCCGGTGGCCCGCGCCCTGCTCGCGAGCGGCGGCCGGCTCGAGCCGATCGAGGCCAAGGCGACGATCCTGATGTGCGACATCGAGGGTTTCGCCGCCCTCACCGATTCCATCGGGCCGCGCCGGGTGTTCGATTTCCTCGACGCGTATTTCGAGCTGCTGGTCGAGATCGTCGAGCGCCACGGCGGCGTGGTGACGCAGTTCCAGGGCGACGCCATCCTGGCGGTCTTCAACGTGCCGCTGCCCGACCGGGACCACGCGGCGCAGGCGCTGCGCGCCGCGATGGAAATCGTCGGCTCGTGCGACCAGCGCTCGTTCGCGGGCGTGCGCGCCCGCAACCGCATCGGCCTCGCCACCGGGCGCGTCATCGCCGGGGCGGTGGGCTCGCACGGCCGGCTGAGCTATACCGTGCATGGCAACGCCGTGAACCTCGCGGCGCGCCTGGAAATGCTGAACAAGGACTACGGCACTCGCATCCTGCTGCCCGGCAAGACCGCGGAGCGCTGCCCGGGCTTCGCCTTGCGCAAGATCGCCGACGCCCAAGTGCGCGGCTACATCGAGGCCGTGCCGCTCTACACGCCTGCGACCTGATCCGTCTTACCTACAGACCACGTGCCCGGCGGCGCGGACAATTCCGGCGATGAAAACATTCTCTACCGCCGTCCTGATCTTCGCGGCAGTGACCGCGCTTGCCGCATGCAACCGTGAACAGTCCGCCGAGAAGGGCGGCCCCGCCGAGAAAGCCGGCCGGGAAGCGGATCGCGCGATGGGCCAGGCCGGCAAAGCAGTGGAACAGGCCGGCCGCGACATGCAGGACGCGGCCAAAGGACGCAAGTAGCGCTCGGGCCTCAGGCGCCGAGGATGCGCCGGCGCTCCTCGAACTCCCGCTGGTCGATTTCGCCGCGCGCGTAGCGCTCCATCAGGATCTCCACCGCCCGGCTTGCGCGCGAGCGGGTCGGGCCCGCGGTGCGCATGACGAGATACATGACCGCGATGCAAACGGCCACGAAGATCAGCATCATCACCGGGCCGAAGAACATCCAGGGCATCGTGCCGTAACTACCGAACCAGTCGTTCCACCACATGGCAATAGCATGGCGCGGACGGCGCCGGGCCGCTTGATTCAGGTCAAGCCCGCCGCTCTGAAATCCCGTACGCTGCCCGCATGGCTGTCTATGTATGTCCGATGCATCGGGAGGTCCGCCTGTCGGAGGCCGGCAAATGCCCGAAGTGCGGCATGGCGCTCTATCCCGAGGACGCGCGCTTTGCCTTGCTCAGGCACATGGTGAGCAACCCGCTGCACCTTGCAGTCATGCTCGCCGCCATGTTCGCATTGATGGCGGCCGCGATGATGCTGCTGCACTGAGCTGTAGCACAATCCCGGTGCTCAACTCCGGGAGACTTCCATGTTCATGGGCATCGCCATCGCGCCGATCGTGGCGCTGATCGCCGGCATCCTGATTCTCTTCATTCCGCGCCTGCTGAATTACATCGTCGCGCTTTATCTCATCATCATCGGCATCCTCGGCCTGGTCGGCCACTATGCGGGCGGCGTGACGATCTAGGGCTGGCCCGGGCGGTCGTCGTCGGCGAGCAGCTCCTGCGCCGGGCGCTCGAGGTCGTCGAACTGCCCCGACTCGAGCGAGCGCCAGAAGAGCCACCCGCTCAGGAATACGAGTACGACCGAGAGCGGGACGAGGAGGTAGAGGCTTTCCATTTTTCCGGGGTCGCGAGCGGGCGCGACGCGTTCAGCATGACGATGATGGAGCTCGCCGCCATGCCGAGCGCGGCTTCCCAGGGACCGATCCAGCCAGCCGCCGCAGCCGGCAGCACGGCGGCGTTGTAGGCGAGCGCCCAGCCGAAGTTCTGCCGGATGAGCCGCATCGCGCGCCGCGAGGTGTCGAGCGCGTCGACCACCGCGCCGAGCCGGTTTCCGGTGAGCACGATATCGGCGCGCAGCTGCGCGGCGTCGGCGCCGCTGCCCATGGCGAACGAGACATCGGCGCGCGCGAGCACCGGCGCGTCGTTCAGCCCGTCGCCCACCATCGCGACCACGCGGCCGGTGCGCTGCAGGCGCTCGACGTAGTCGCACTTGTCCTGCGGGCTCATGCCGCCGGCGACGCGGTCGATCCAGAGCAAGCGCGCGAGCGCAGCGCCCACCTCGAGGCGATCGCCGCTCGCGAGATGGACTTCCACGCCCCTTTTGCGCAGCGCCTCGACCAGCGCGGCCGCAGCCGGCCGCACCGCGTCCTCGAGCTCGAAGGCGGCGAGCCATTCGCTTTCGTCGGCGAGGAATACCCAGCGGGCGTCGAAGTTTGGATGGCATGGCCCCGGCGGCGGGCTTCCGACCAGTGCCTCGCAAAAGTGCTCGGCTCCGATGCGCACGCGACGAGCATCGACGCGAGCCTCGATGCCGCATCCGGGGACGTTGCACGGTGCTTCCACGGTAACGATGGGGCCGGCGCCGAAAGCCCGCGACACCGGATGGCGGCTCGACGCCTCGAGCGAGCGCGCGAGCGCGAGGCATATTTCCCGGTCATGACGACCCAACGGCGTGAGCTGCGCGAGCGTTAACCGGCCGGTGGTCAGCGTGCCGGTCTTGTCCAGCACGATATCGGTGACGCGCTCGAGTGGTGCGTGCGCGCTCGAACGCGTGATGAGCGCGCCCTGCGCGAGCAGCCGGGCGTTGGCGCGCGTAAGAACGATGGGCGCCGCGAGCCCGAGCGCGCAGGGGCAGGTCGCGACGAGCACCGCCACCGCCACCCAGGCATTGCCCCAGTAGAGCGCCGCGCCGAGCGCGACGAGCAGCACCACCGCGGTCAGGTGCCGGCCGAGGCGATCGGCGGCTTCGACGAGGCCCGGTTTCTCGCCCGCGGCGCGCTCGGCCAGCCGCGTGATCGCCGCCGCCTGCGTGTCGGCGCCGGCACGGGTCACGCGCATGGTGAGCGGCTGCTCGAAGTTGACCGAGCCGGCGACCAGCGCGTCGCCCGGGCGTTTGGGCACCGCGCGCGACTCGCCGGTGAGCAGTGATTCATCGGCGCTCGAAGCTCCCGCCTCGACGATGCCGTCCGCGGGCACGCGCTCGCCGGGCGCGATCGTGATGCGCTCGCCCGGCGCGAGCGCCGCCGAGGGCGTCCAGCGCATCAGGCGATCGAGCATCGCCGTGGCACGCCGCGTCGCCGCGAGCTGCGCGTAGCGCGCGGCGAGAAGCAGGAAGGCGAGCATGCTGATCGAGTCGAAATACACCTCGCCCGCGCCGGCGACGGTCGCCCAGGCGCTCGCGGCGAAGCCGCCGGCGAGGCCGAGCGCGATCGGCGTGTCGAGGCCGACGCGGCGGTTGCCGAGCTCGCGCAGCGCGCCGGCGAAGAAAGGCTGACAAGCGATGAGCAGCACTGGCAGCGTGATCAGCAGGCTCGCCCAGCGCATCACCTCGTTCGCTTCTGCGCTCAGCTCGCCTTCGCTGATGTAGGCGGGGAACGCATACATCATCACCTGCATGGCGCCGAAGCCGGCGATGAAAAGACGCCATAGCGCACTGCGCCGCTCGCGCCGGTGCGCCTCGTCCTGCCGCTGCGGGTCGTACGGCACGGCGTCGTAGCCCACCGCGCGGATCGCCCGGACGATGTCGGGGAGATTGTTTTGCGCCGGGTCCCAGCTGAGCTGCGCGCGCTGCGTGGTGTAGTTGACGTCCGCGCGCACCATGCCGGGCTGCCGGCGCAGCACCTGCTCGATCAGCCAGACGCAGGCGGCGCAGCGCACGCCCTCCAGGATCAGCGCGGCCTCGCCTTGCGCGTCGGGCAGCTCGAGCGGCGCGGCCTCGCGCGGCGCGGGGGCGGTTTGCGTTCGGGTGCGGTAATAGGCTTCGAAGCCGCCCTCGACGATGGTGCGCGCCACCGCCTCGCAGCCGGCGCAGCAGAACTCGCGCCCGGCGCCGAGCAGAACGGCAGCGCGCCGGCCACCTGGAACCGGCAGGCCGCAATGGAAGCAGGCAGTCATCCAGCCGCGATGGTCCCGCCCGGTGCCGCCACCGGTGTTGATGAAGATCAAATGTAGCGGCCCCGCCGGGATGGTTACATGGGCGCATGGTTCGCCATTACCTGCAGCCGCTCCTCGCGCCCCGCGGCGTTGCGCTCGTCGGTGCGACCGAACGAGCGGGTGCGCTCGGCGAGATCGTGTATCGCAACCTGGCGGCGGCCGGGCTGCAGGGACCGCTCTACGCGGTGAATCCCAAGCACGCCACCATCGCCGGGCAGCGAGCCTATGCGCGGCTCACCGATCTGCCGGAAACACCCGAGCTCGCCGTGATCGTCACGCCGGCGCGCACGGTGCCCGGCATCCTGCGCGATGCCGGCGCTGCGGGCATCAAGGCCGCCGTCGTGCTGTCGAGCGGCTTCGCCGAGGCCGGTGCGGCCGGCGCCGCGCTGCAGACCGAGATGCTCGAAGCGGCGCGCGCGGCAGGGGTGCGCGTGCTCGGGCCGAACTGCCTCGGCGTGATGCGCACCGACGTCGGCCTCAATGCCACCTTCGCGCGCACCTATGCGCATGCCGGCAAGCTCGCCCTCGTTTCGCAGTCGGGCGCGCTCTGCGGCGCGATCCTCGACTGGGCGCACTCCGCGCAGGTCGGCTTCACCAGCGTAATCTCGCTCGGCGGCGCGGCGCAGGTCGACTTCGGCGAAGTCCTCGACTTCCTCACGGCCGATCCGGCGACCGAGGCGATCCTGATGTACGTCGAGGGCATCCACGACGCGCGGCGCTTCATCTCGGCGCTGCGCGCCGCGGCGCGCGTCAAGCCGGTGATCGTGCTCAAGGTCGGGCGCTACGCGAGCGGCTCGCGCGCCGCGTCGAGCCATACCGGCGCGCTGGTCGGCAGCGACGCGGTGTTCGACGCGGCACTGCGCCGCGGCGGCGCGGTGCGGGTGAAGACCTACATCCAGCTCTTCGCCGCGGCGCGCGTGCTCGCCACGGGCCTCTTCCCGCCTGGAGAGCGGCTCGCCATCGTCACCAACGGCGGCGGGCCCGGCGTCTTGGCTGCCGACAGCGCCACGGAGAACGGCGTGCCGCTCGCGCAGCTTTCGCCTTCGACACTTAAGTCATTGGATGAAAAGCTGCCCCCGCAATGGTCGCGCGGCAATCCGATCGACATCATCGGCGACGCGCCGCCCGAGCGCTTCGCCGCCGCCACGGCGGCGGCGCTCGAAGACCCCGGGGTCGACGCGCTGCTCGCGCTCTATTCCCCGGTCGCGGTGACGGCGCCGCAGGACGCGGCGCACGCGGTCGCACAGGCGGCGCGCGGCAGCCGCAAGCCGGTGCTCGCCGGCTGGCTCGGCGACATCAATCCGAACGAGAGCCGCAAATACCTGGAGAACGAAGGCATCCCGAACTTCTACACGCCCGAAAACGCGGTCGAAGCCTTTTCGTTCCTCTGCGCATATCGGCGAAACCAGGCCCAGCTGATGGAGGTTCCCCCGGCGCTGCACGGCGACCAGGCGCGCCCGGATCTCGCCGCAGCCGCGGCGATCCGCGACGCCGCGCTGGCCGAGGGCCGCAAGATTCTCAGCGAGCACGAGGCGAAGGCGCTGCTCGCCGCTTTCGGCTTGCCGGTGCCGCCGAGCATGGTCGCCGCCACGCGCGAAGCCGCGGTCGAAGCCGCGCGCCAGATCGGCTTTCCAGTCGTGCTCAAGATCCTGTCGCGCGACATCACGCACAAGAGCGATGTTGGCGGCGTGCGCCTCAGCCTGCAGAACGCCGAGATGGTCGCCTCGGCGTTCGACGACATGATGCGTCACGTGCGCGCGCTGCGTCCCGAGGCGCGCATCCAGGGCGCGGTGGTGCAGCCGATGCTGCGCTTCGCGCACGCGCGCGAGGTGCTCGTGGGCGTCGCCACCGACGCCGTGTTCGGTCCGGTGATCTCGTTCGGCGCCGGCGGCGTCGCGGTCGAGGCGGTGCGCGATACGGCGGTGGCGCTGCCGCCGCTCAATGCTGCGCTCGCGCGCGAGCTCATGTCGCGCACCCGCGTGCAGCGGCTGCTGCGCGCCTATCGCAACGTTCCGGCCGTGGACGAGGACGCGCTGTGCGCGGTGCTGAGCGGCGTCTCGCGCATGGTCTGCGTGCTGCCCTGGCTCAAGGAGATGGATTTGAATCCGGTGCTCGCGCATCCCGGCGGCGCCATCATCGCCGATGCGCGCATCGAAATCGATCCCGCGCGCCGCGACGCCGTGCCCCGTTATGGGCACATGGCGATCCATCCGTACCCGCTCGAGCTGGAAGAGGAGCTCAAGCTCGGCAACGGCGCGCGCTTGCAGCTGCGGCCGATGCGGCCGGAGGACGCCGAGCTCGAGCGGCGGTTCTTCGATTCGCTCTCGGAGCGCTCGCGCTACCAGCGCTTCATGCAGCACCTGCGGAGCCTGACGCCGCAGATGCTGGCGCGCTTCACGCAGCTCGATTACGACCGCGAGCTCGCCCTGGTTGCGCTGCATCGCGGGAGCTTCGTCGCCGTCGGCCGTTATGTGCCGAATCCCGACGGCGAAACCGCGGAGTTCGCGCTGGCCGTCGGCGATGCCTGGCAGGGGAAGGGTCTTGGGCGGGCGCTTCTCGAGCGGCTGTGCAATGCCGCGCGCGCGGCGGGTTACCGGGCGCTCTACGGCCACATCCTGCCGGGCAACCGCGAGATGCTCGACCTCGCCCGCCGCCTGGGCTTCGTCGAGCAGAGCCGCGAGGGCAGCGAAGTCATGGTCACGCGCCGTCTTTGACCTGCGTCAAAGGCCCGGCGCGTCCTTCCCCTACGCTGGAAGCGTCATCACTTTGGGAATGCGACCATGTTCAAGCACATCCTGATTCCGACCGACGGCTCGCCGGTAGCCGCCAAGGCGATCAAGGCCGGCGTCGCGCTCGCCAAGGAAATGGGCGCCAGCGTCACCGGCTTCTACGCCATCGAGCCGCCGCCGACGCATCTCTACGGCGAGGGCTATCTCGCCGAGCGCAGCCTGGTCGAGGAACTCGAGCGCCGCTCGCGCGAGGTCGCGCAGAAATCCGTCGATGAGATTACCGCCACCGCGAAATCGGTGGGCGTGCCCTGCGATACCGCGATCGGCAAAGCCGTCGTGCCGTACAAGGGCATCATCGACGCGGCCGAGAAGAACAAATGCGATGCGGTGTTCATGGCCTCGAACGGCCACCGCGGCCTGACCGGCCTGCTGCTCGGCAGCGTGACGCACAAGGTGCTCACGCACTCGAAGATCCCGGTCCTGGTGTTTCGCTAGATAGTTGTAGTCAATTTAGTGAATTGCGATTTTTGATTTGATCTATTCATAGCGCGGTCGTAGCCTTGCTCCTCCCTAGAGGAGAACGACCATGAAAGCGCTCAAAGGCACGAAGACTCACGACAATCTCAAGGCGGCGTTCGCCGGCGAATCGCAGGCCAACCGCCGCTACCTGTACTTCGCCTCCAAGGCCGACGTCGAGGGCCATAACGACGTCTCGGCGCTGTTTCGCTCGACCGCCGAAGGCGAGACCGGGCACGCGCATGGCCATCTCGAATATCTCGAGATCGTGGGCGATCCGGCGACCAATCTGCCGATCGGCCGCACGCGCGAGAACCTGAAGGCGGCGGTGGCGGGCGAGACGCACGAGTACACCGACATGTATCCGGGGATGGCGAAGCAGGCGCGCGATGAAGGCTTCGGCGAGATCGCCGACTGGTTCGAGACGCTCGCCAAGGCCGAGCGCAGCCACGCCAACCGCTTCCAGAAGGCGCTCGACCAGCTTTCGGATTAGCAATGCGCGAAGGCTCGCTCGAGGCGCCGACCCGGCACGCGCTCGACTGGAAGGCACCCGATTTCTGGGACCAGGCGAAGGCCGAAGGCGAGCTCGGGCGCATCTTCGAGATCTGCCACGGCTGCCGCCGATGCGTGAACCTGTGCACCACGTTTCCCACGCTGTTCGAGCTCGTCGACAACTCCAAGACCATGGAGATCGACGGCGTGGCGAAAGAGGATTACTGGAAGGTGGTCGACCAGTGCTACCTCTGCGACCTGTGCTACATGACGAAGTGCCCGTACGTGCCGCCGCATCCGTGGAACGTCGACTTCCCGCACGTCATGCTGCGCGCGAAGGCGATCAAATTCCGCAAGGGTGTGAAGCTGCGCGACCGTCTGTTGTCATCGACCGATGCGCTTGGCAAGCTCGCCGCCATCCCGGTAGTCGCCCAAACAGTTAACACGGTCAATCGATTAAAGCCGGCGCGGGCGGCGATGCAGGCGGTGCTCGGCGTGCACAAGGATCGCGAGCTGCCACCCTACGCGCCGAAGAAGTTCCGCTCTTCAGCATCTAAAGAAAAGGCGTTCCCGGTCCGCGACGGCAAGGACACGCCGGGGAAGGTCGCGATCTTCGCCACCTGCTACGCGAATTACAACGAGCCGGTCATGGGCCATGACCTCGTAGCGCTGCTCGAGCACAACGAGATCCCGTACGTCCTCGTGGAAAAGGAAGCGTGCTGCGGCATGCCGAAGTTCGAGCTGGGTGATCTCGACGGCGTCGAGGCGCTGAAGCAGAAGAACATCCCGGTCCTTGCCCGCTATGCGCGCGAGGGCTACGCCATCCTCGCGCCGGTGCCTTCCTGCACGCTGATGTTCAAGCAGGAGCTGCCGCTCATGTACCCGGAGGATGCCGACACCATCGCGGTGCGCGATGCGATGTTCGACCCGTTCGAGTACTTAGTGCAGCGGAAGAAGGATGGGCTGCTGAAAACCGATTTTAAGAACCAGCTCGGCAAGGTCGCGTATCACATCCCCTGCCACTCGCGCGTGCAGAACATGGGGCAGAAGACGCGCGAGGCGCTGGAGATGGTGCCCGGCACCGAAGTCACCGTGGTCGAGCGCTGCTCGGGACACGACGGCACCTGGGGCGTGAAGACCGAGTACTTCGACAACTCGATGAAGATCGGCCGCCCGGTGTTCCGGCTGATGGCCGCGCCGCAGGCGCAGTACGTAAGCTCCGACTGTCCCATCGCCGCGCGTCACATCATGCAGGGGATGGGCGAGGAAGCGGGCGCGGCCGAGAAGTCGCACCCGCTATCCCTACTGCGACGAGCCTACGGCATCTGACTAAGGCAGCCGCGTCAGCACGCGCGTGCGCGAGCAAAAGCGCGGCGAGGTGCTCTGTATGGCGCCGTCCACACCAATGCGCCGTACGCTGGTTTCAAGTTGCATGACGGGGTGCGTGATCACGATGGTGCGCTTGTCCTTGCTGATATAGCCGACCAGTACCGGCACCTTGTCGATGGTCGCCGTTTGTCCAAGCAACGAAGGGGGGGCGGTTAAAGGCTGTACTACCGGATCTTGGTGGTCGATGAGCAGCGTGCCGTCGTTCTGGACGCTCCACTTGAAGGTTGAGTCCAGCGTGGCCACGCTGGCGCCGCCCGGAGAGCGGAAGCCCGGCGGGGGCATACCGTAAGCCGTCCCGGGGAAGGTCATCACGTGCGACGCGCCGACCGACCGCCCGCTACCCCCTGCGTAGAACGTATTGGTGCCGAGGAAGTCGCCGCTCAGCTGCGACACCACCGTAAATCCGACGGTAGGCATGAGCGGACTCAACGTGAACGTATCGAGGCCGCCCGACGCTTGCAGGCAGGTCGTCGTCCCGGTCGTCGCCCACTGACCGATGATGTCGGCCTCCGTGACCTGAATGCAGGTGACTTGGCGGCCGCTTGGATCGGACGATTGCATCGCCTGACCGTCCGGACAGCCGTTGACCGGTTGCGCCAGCGCTTGCTGAGCGCCGAGCGCCATTGCCAATGCCGCGAATGCACAGCGTAAGACCACCTTCATATCTATCCTCCCTGTAGTGAGTGATGGACGCTTGCAAGGCGAGTCTCGTCCTCGGTGACGCAGCGGTCAATGGCAGAATCCGGCGTTCATGAAGATCGGTTTATCTTTTCTTCTGATAATCCTTATCGGCTGCGCAGCAGAGCCACCCGCGGCGGGCGAACTGCGCTTCGCGCTGATGGGCGACACGCCCTATTCCGAAGACGAAGTGAAGCGGTTGGACCGGCTGATCGACGAGCTGAACGCCGAGCCGCTCGCGTTCGTGGTGCACATCGGCGACATCACTTCCGGCCGGGGTCCGTGCACCGATGCGTGGTTCGAGGCGCGCAAGCAGCAGTTCGCGCGCATCCGCCATCCGTTCGTGCTGC
>DASXRW010000025.1:0-2465 GCA_036506355.1 Burkholderiales bacterium | reverse complement strand
AGGATGGCGGTGACGCCCATGCCGCCGGCGGCGCAGATGGAGATGAGGCCGCGCCCGGAGCCTCGCTCCGCCAATTGCTTGGCCAGCGTGGCGACGATGCGCGCGCCGGTGGCGGCGAACGGATGGCCGAGCGCGACGCTCGAGCCCTTGGGGTTGAGCTTCTTGCGGTCAATAGAACCGAGAGCGGCGTCCCGGCCGAGGCGGTTGCGGCAATAGTTCTCCGATTCCCAGGCCTTGAGCGTGCAGAGCACCTGCGCGGCGAACGCTTCGTGGATTTCGTAGATGTCGAAGTCCTGCAGCTTGAGCCCCGCGCGGTCGAGCATGCGCGGCACCGCGTAGGCCGGCGCCATCAACATGCCCTCCTTCGGTCCGGCCATGCCGACGAAGTCGACCGCGGCGGTCTCGCTGAAGGTGAGGTAGGCCTGCACGGGAATGCCGCGCGAGCGCGCCCACTCTTCCGACGCCAGCAAAACGGCGGCGGCGCCATCGGTGAGCGGCGAGCTGTTGCCCGCCGTGAGGGTGCCGGCGGGTGATGGATCGAACGCGGTGCGCAGCGATGCGAGCTTCTCCATCGAAGTATCGGCGCGCACGTTGTTGTCGCGCTTGAGGTCCTGGTACTCGACCACCAGGTCGGAGAAGAAGCCCGAGAGCCAGGCCGCCGCCGCGTTCTTGTGGCTCGCGAGCGCGAGCTCGTCCTGCTCCTTGCGCGCGATCTGCCACTCCTTCGCCATCTCCTCGCAGTGCTGGCCCATCGAGAGGCCGGTGCGCGGCTCGCCGACGCCGGGGCTCGCCGGCGCGATGTCCCACGGGCGCAGCTCGCCGATGGTGCGCAGCTTGTCGGTCCAGCTCTTGCCGCGCGCCATCGAGAGCACGGTGCGCTGCAGGTTCTTGCTGTAGGAGAGCGGCACGTCGCTCGCGCTGTCGGCGCCGCCGGCGATGGCGCAGTCGATCTCGCCGCGGTCGATGCGGTTGGCGAGCTGCGCCACGGCGGAGAGGCTGGTGCCGCAGGCGCGCTGCAAGTCGTACGCCGGCGTCGTCGGGTGCAGGCCCGAGCCGAGCGTCGACTCGCGCGCCAGGTTCCAGTCGCGCGAGTGCTTGATCACCGCGCCCGCCGCCACTTCTCCCACGCGCTCGCCCTTCAGGGCGAATTTGTCGACCAACCCGGTGAGCGCCGCGGTCAGCATGTCCTGGTTGCTCGCCTCGTTGTAGGCGCCGTTGGCGCGCGCGAACGGGATGCGGGCGCCGCCCAGGATTGCAACGGGTCGCGACATCAGTGCGGGATGAGCGCTTCGATGCGCTCGACTAGCTTCGCGATCGGCTCGCTCTTCGAGACCGCGGGGCGGCCGCCGAGCTGGCCGGCGAGGCGCTTCAAGTCCTGCGGCGTGGCGAGCGCGGTGAGGAACAGCACCGGGATGTCGCGCAGCTCGTCGTCGGCGAAAAGCGCGCTCGACAGGTCGCCGCCGTCCATCTCCGGCATGTCGACGTCGCACAGGATGAGCTGCGGCTGGTGCTCTCGCGCGAGCTTGAGCACGTTCTCCGGCGCGTTGGTCGCGACCAGGTCGTAGCGCGCGCCGATCTTCGCCTGCAGGAAGTCGAGCACCGCCTCGTCGTCGTCGACGATGAGGATCTTGCGCTTGTTCATGCCCCGGCATCATACTGTGCGCCGCCGACCCGGGGGAGCGCGTGAGCAAGTCCCGCATACTAGTCATCGAGGACGACGACCAGACTGCGTTGTTCATCCAGCACGCGCTCGAACGCGCGGGCTACGAGGTGAGCTTCGCCACCGACGGCAAGGCGGCCACGGACCTGATCGGCAAAGGCCCGGCGCCGGATCTCATCACGCTCGACATCGATCTGCCCTATGCCACGGGCGACGAGCTGATGCTCAAGATCAAGACCACGCAGGGCTGGGAGCGCGTGCCGGTGGTGATGGTGACCCGCAAGCCGAAGACCGTCGAGAGCACCTGGGCGGTCAAGACCGGCGCCAAGGCGTATCTCGTGAAGCCGTTCAAGCCCGACCAGCTGATCGAGTGCGTCGGCCGGCTGCTCGGCAAGAAGCCGAGCTGAGCTACTTCGCGACGCTTTTCGCCGGCGCGTAGTCGATCGTCACGCTCTCGAGGTGCGCGCGCACGCCCGCGGCGCGCGCGAGCAGCGCCTGCGGCTCGCCTGTCGCCGCCGCACCCTCCAGCGCCTCGGCCTCGGCCGCGGCCCAGGCGAAGCCGTACAGCGCGCAGCTGCCCGACAGTCGGTGCGCGAGGCGCTTGAAGAGCGCGCGGTCTCCCGAGGCGAGCGCGGCCGGCATGTCGTCGACCAGGCGCAGCCGCGAGGCGAGGAACTCGGGGATCGCCGAGCGCAGGTCCTCGTCGACCACGACGGGGTCGCTCGCTTTGGCTTCGGGCGCCGGCGCCTGCTGGACGACTTCGCCCCCCGAGCCGATCAGCAGCTGCCACAGCACGTGCCGCGGC
>DASXRW010000024.1:0-20281 GCA_036506355.1 Burkholderiales bacterium | reverse complement strand
GAAGAGGTTCAGGTGGTTGAGCAGGTGATAGAGGTTGTACAGGTGCTTGCGCGTCTCGTATCCGGCGGGTAGCTCCCCATAGGCTGAGTAGAACTCCGGCGGAAATCCCCCGAAGAGCTCGGTCATCGCGAGATCCGCTTCCCGGTCGCCGTAGTACACCGCCGGGTCGAACAGCGCCGGCGCGCCGCCGGCCAGAAAGCCGGCATTGCCGCTCCACAGGTCGCCGTGCAGCAGCGATGGCGCTGGGGTGTGACCTTCCAGCAGTTGCATGACGTCGGCCGCGTCCAGGTCGTAGCCATTACGCTTCGCGAAAGCGAGCTGCGGTTCCAGCCGGCGCGCGCGCCAGAACTCTGCCCAGTTCTCGTACGCACCGTTCAGCTGCGGCGTCGAGCCGATGTAGTTATCCCGCGCCCAGCCGAATCGGCTGCCGTGCGCGCGATGCATCGTCGCGAGCATGCGCCCGAGCGCAGCGAAGTCGCCGCGGGACTTGAGCTCGAGGAATTCCATCAGCAGAAAAGCGGCGCGGCCGGCCGCGCCATGCGAGACCGGCTCGGGCGCGGTGCAGCCTGCGGCGCGTAGCGCGGCGAGGCCGTCGGCCTCGGCGGCGAAGGCATCGGCGAAGCGAGCATCGTTTACCTTGAGGAAGACGGTGCGGCCGCCCAGCGTGGCGCGGTAGCAGCGGTGGATGCAGCCGCCGCCGACCGGTTGGGCATCCGTGATGCCCAAGTGTTTCAACAGTGCGCCGATCAACCCGAGGTCAGGCGCGTGTTCGCCAGGTTGAGCCGGTCGACCAGGATGCCGATGAAGGCGCGGTCGAACTTGCTGCGGCAGGAAACGCTCGCTTGCTCGAGGTCGGCGACGCGCACGCGCAGCAGGCGCGACTCGGCGCCGGCGGTCACGGTGGCGCCGCGCTGCTGGCCGCTGAGCGAGAGGTACGCCATCTCGCCGAAGCACTCGCCCGCGCCGAGCACGGTGAGGAGCTTCTTGTTCTTGGTGACCCGCATCTCGCCCTCGATGATGATGCAGAAGAAATCGCCCGGCTCGCCTTCGCGCAGCACCACGGTGCCCGCGTGCACGCGCTCCCACAGGCCGAGCTTCACCACTTCCCACAGCTCCTGGTCGACGAAGGCCGCGAAGAAGCGCATCGAGCGCAGCAGCGCGAACTTGTCGGCGTCGCCGAAAGTCTCGCGCCGCGCCTCGCCGAGGCCTGCGCGCAGCGCCTCGATCAGGTCTTCGGCGAACTCGTCGCCGCTGTGGTAGCGCTTCGCCGCCTCCTTCTGCATCGCGCGGCGCACGATGCGGTCGAGCGAGGTCGGCACGGTGCGCTGCAGCGCCGAGGGCGGCGGCGGGTCGTGCTGGGTGATCTGGTAGATCATGCTGAACTTGTTGTTGGCGCGAAACGGCAGCTGCCCGGTCAGCATCTGGTACATCAGCACGCCGAGCGAATAAAGGTCGGTGCGGTGGTCGACCAGCTCCTCGCGGATCTGCTCGGGCGACATGTAGGCGGGAGAGCCGACGCCCGTGATCTGCGTGGTCTCGGCGCCGACGTTGAGCGCGAGCCCGAAGTCGCCGATGCGCACATCGGTCGGCGAGGAAGCGTAGAGGATGTTGCCGGGCTTGATGTCGCGGTGGGTCACGCCCTGCATGTGCGCGTAGGCGAGGGCGCGGGTGCACTTGAAGGCGATGTCGACCACCTGCTCGAGCAACAGCAGGTTCTCGGGCGCGCAGTAGTGCTCCATGGTGCCGCCGGCCACGTACTCCATGACGATGTAGCCCGAATCCTCGCCGATGCCCGCGTCGTAGATCTGCGCGATGTGCGGGTGCTCGAGCTTGCCGGCGAGCGAGGCCTCGGTGAAGAAGAGCTTGCGAAACAGCCGCCCGCGCGTCGGGTCGCGCAGCGCCTCCGGGAAGATGCGCTTGACGGCGACTTCGCGGTTGCGGAACGGGTCCTGGCAGAGGAACACCTCCGAGGTCGCGCCTTCGCCGAGCTTGCGCAGCACCGGGTAGTTGGCGACGTGGTCCAAGCTAGACGCCCGAGAGGCGCAAGTTCGCGGCCGAGAGACGCTCGACCAGGATCGCCATGAAAGCGCGGTCGAACTGGTTGCGGCAGCCCTCCGACACTTGCGCGAGCTTCACCGTGGGAACGGAAATGACGTTGGACTCGGCGGTCACGGTGACGTCGGCGCCGCGGCGGTTGTCCTTTTTCGCGAGGTAGGCCATCTCGCCGAAGCATTCGCCGGGGGCGAGCACGTTGAGGAGTTTGCCGCGCTTCGTGACCTTGACCTGGCCCTCGGCGAGGATGCAGAAGTTGTCGCCGGGCTCGCCTTCCTTCATCAGCGTCTGGCCGGCGTCGGCGTGCCGCCAGCGCGAGATGCGCGCCACCTCCCAGAGCTCGGCGTCGGAGAAGTCGCGGAAAAAGGCGAGCTCGCGCAGCATCTCGAAGCGGTCCGAGTCGGCGAATTCCTGCGCCTTGCGCGCCACGCTGCGCTCGGCGCGGAACACCTGCGCGAGCTCGCGCGAGAATTCCTCCCAGCGCGGGTAGCGGTCTTCTCGCTCGCGGGCCATTGCGCGCATCACGATGGCATCGATCTGCGCCGGCAGGCCGGGACGCGAGCTTGAGGGCGGCTCGGCCTCGGTGTTGGTGATCTGGTAGATCAGGCTGAAGTTGTTCGCTGCCTCGAAGGGCAGCCGCCCGGTGAGCAGGTGGTACATCACCACGCCGATCGAATAGATGTCGGTGCGGTGATCGAGGCTCGCCTCCTTCACCTGCTCGGGCGACATGTAGGCCGGCGAGCCGATGGCGCTGATCTGCGTGGTCTCGCCGGTCGCGATCAGCGCCGCGCCGAAATCGGTGATCTTCACGTTGGTCTCGCCGGTGTGCAGGATGTTCGCCGGCTTGATATCGCGGTGCGTGACGCCCAGGCGATGCGCGAATTCGAGCGCGCGCGTGCACTTGAAGATGATCTCCACCGCGCGCTCGACCGGCAGCAGGGCATCGCCGCGGCAGTACTTTTCGAGCGTGCCGCCGTCCACGTACTCCATCACGAGGTAATGGAGCTTTTCCTCGGCCACCGCGTCGTAGATCTGGCAGATGTGCGGGTGCTGGAGCTTGCCGGCGAGCGACGCCTCGGTCAGAAACAATTTCTTGTACAGCCGGCCGCGCTCGGGATCCTGGAAGGACTCCGGGAACGCCACCTTGACCGCGACGTCGCGGTCATTGAACGGGTCGTGGCACTGGTACACCTCGGAGGTGGCGCCTTCGCCGAGCTTGCGAAGCACCGGATATTTGCCGATCCGGGTGAGCTGCCCGCGCTCGGTCATTTAGCCAGACGCTTGCGGGCCCGCGCGGCGGCCTTGCGCACCTGCGCTGGAGCGGTACCGCCCACATGGTTGCGCGCGGCCACCGAGCCCTCCGGCGTGAGCACGCGCTTCACGTCGGCGCCGATCTTCGGTGAAAAGCGGCGCAGCGTCGCCAGGGGAAGCCGGGCGAGATCCGTGCCGCGCCGCTCGGCCTCGCGCACCGCGCGCGCCACCACCTCGTGCGCGTCGCGGAACGCCACGCCCTGGCGCACGAGGTAATCGGCGAGATCGGTTGCCGTGGCATGGCCTTCGGCAAGCGCGGCGCGCATCGCGCGCGGTACCGGGACCAGGCCCGCGACCAGGCCCGTAAAGATGGCGAGGCAGTCCTTCAGCGTGTCGACCGCGTCGAACAGCGGCTCCTTGTCTTCCTGGTTGTCCTTGTTGTAGGCGAGGGGCTGCGCCTTCATCAGCGCGAGCAACGCGACCAGGCTGCCGATGACGCGCGCGCTCTTGCCGCGCACCAGCTCCGCCACGTCCGGATTCTTCTTCTGCGGCATGATCGACGAGCCGGTGCAATAGCCCTCGGGCAGGCGCACGAAGCCGAAGCGCGGGCTCGACCAGAGCACGATCTCCTCCGCCAGGCGCGACAGGTGCACCATCGCGAGCGCCGCCGCGGCGCAGAACTCGATCGCGAAATCGCGATCCGACACCGCGTCGATGGAATTCTCCGCCAGTCCCTCGAAGCCCAGTTCGCGCGCCACGCGCTCCCGCTGGATGGGAAAACTGGTGCCGGCGAGCGCCGCGGCGCCGAGGGGCAGCTGGTTCACGCGCGCGCGGCATTCCCCGAGCCGCGCGCGGTCGCGCTCGAGCATCGCCACGTAGGCGAGCAGATGGTGGCCGAAGGTCACCGGCTGCGCGACCTGCAGGTGGGTAAAGCCCGGCATCACGAGCGCGGCGTGGCGCTCGGCCTGCGCGATGAGCGCGCGCGCGAGCGCGGTCAGCGCGGCGTCGATGGCGTCGATTTCTTCGCGCAGCCACAGGCGCAGGTCGGTCGCCACCTGGTCGTTGCGCGAGCGCGCCGTGTGCAGGCGCTTGCCGGCCTCGCCGGCGATCGCGGTAAGGCGCCGCTCGATATTGAGGTGCACGTCCTCGGCGTCGAGCGACCAGGCGAAGCTGCCCGCTTCGATCTCGCGCCGGATGCGCGCGAGACCGCGCTCGATAGCCGTAAGATCGCGCTTGGTGATGATGCCGGCCGCTGCGAGCATGCGCGCGTGGGCAAGCGATCCGGCGATGTCCTGCTTGGCGAGGCGCTGGTCGAAGCCGACCGAGGCGCTAAAGCGCTTCACGCGCTCGTCGACGGGCTCCCTGAATCGGCCGGACCACGGTTGCGGCTTAGTCGCCATGCTCGCACAATCAGCTTGAATACGGTTTAAGACTTGTACGTAACCATGCCGAGTATAAGGCAAAACGTCTATCCGGACCTGCTGCCGGATTTCCGCAATCTGGCGGTGATGGCGCGCGTGTTGGTGGGCGTTAACGCACTGGCGCTCGCGGGCGCGTTCTACGCATCCCCGGCGCTCGGTCCGGCGCTCGATCGGTTCATTCGCGCCGCGGCGTTCCTCGAGCCGCTGTTGCTGATCGAGCTGATCGGGCTCGTCGCGGCTTCGCCCTGGCTCGCGAGGCTGCCTTATTGGCTCGGTTGCCTGTCAATCATTGTGCTGGTGACGGTGCTCGCCGGGGGCTATCACGCCGCCGTGCGCACGGTAGCCGGCGAAGCGATGCCGAGCCTGGCGCGCACGCTGGTGCTCGCCGCAGTGGCGACGGCGTCTCTCCTCGCCTATTTCAGGCTGCACACCAAGGCCTTTTCACCGGCGCTCGCCGAAGCGCGGCTGCAGGCGCTGCAGGCGCGCATCCGGCCGCACTTCCTGTTCAACAGCCTGAACGCCGTGCTGGCGCTCATCCGCCGCGACCCGAAGCGCGCCGAGCGCACGCTGGAAGACCTCGCGGATCTGTTTCGCACCCTGATGGCCGATGCGCGCCAGTTCGTGCGGCTCGCCGACGAGATCGCGCTGCTCGAGCGCTATGCCGAGATCGAGCAGCTGCGCCTCGGCGAGCGGCTGCGCATCAGCTGGGAGTTGGACGCGGCGCCCTCCGATGCGCTGCTGCCGCCGATGGTGCTGCAGCCCTTGCTCGAGAACGCGATCTACCACGGCGTCGAGCCCGCCACCGGCGTGGGCGACGTGGTGGTGCGCATCGAACGGCGCGGCGAGCGCGTGCATGCCGCGATCGAGAATCCGCACCTCGAGGCGGGCGGGCAAAGGAGCGGCAACCGCATGGCCCTGGACAACATCCGCGAGCGCCTGGCGCTCTTTTTCGACGCCGAGGCGCGCCTCGACACGCGCATCGCCAACGGTCGCTACCGCGTCGAAATCGAAATACCCTACCGTCGCACATGATCCGCGTCTTCATTGCCGACGATGAAAGCCCCGCGCGCGAGCGCCTGAAGGAGCTCTTGGAGGACATCGCCGCCGATGTCCCGACCGTGGTGGCCGGCGAAGCGCCCAACGGCATCGAGGCGCTCGAGCGCCTGCCGGCGAGCGGCGCGCAAGTGCTGCTGCTCGATATCCGCATGCCGGGAATGGACGGTCTCGAGCTCGCGCGCCATCTCAGCGCGCTCGACAATGCGCCGGCGGTGGTGTTCGTCACCGCGCACGACAAGCACGCGATCGAGGCTTTCGACCTCAACGCGCTCGACTACCTGCTGAAGCCGGTGCGTGCCGCGCGCCTTGCGGCGGCATTGAAGAAGGCCGCGGCCGGGGGCGCGCCGCGGCGCGAGAGCCTGGTGCGCGCCTCGGGCGCGCCGCGAGAGTACCTGTCGGTCGCGGAGCGCAATCGCATCGTGCTGGTGCCGGTGCGCGACATCTTGTTTCTGAGGGCCGAGCAGAAATACGTCACCGTGCGCACGCGCGAGCGCGAGCACCTGATCGAGGAATCGCTGATCGCCCTGGAGGGCGAATTCAGCGGGCCCTTCGTGCGCATTCACCGCAACTGCCTCGTGGCACGTGCCGCCATTCGCGGCTTCGAGCGCACCGGCGGCGGCGAGGAGGAGGCGCACTGGCAGGTGGTGCTCGACGGCGTGGTCGAGCGCCTGCCGGTGAGCCGGCGGCAGTGGCCCGCGGTGCGCGAGCTGATCGCGGAACGGCCGTGAAGCGCCTGGTCATCGCGACGCGCGCGAGCCGCCTCGCGCTGTGGCAGGCCGAGCACCTGAAAGCCCGGCTCGCGGCTCTGCACCCGGGGCTCGCGGTCGAGCTGCTGCCGATGAGCACGCGCGGCGACGAGCTTCTTGACCGGCGCCTCGATCAGGCGGGCGGCAAGGGCCTGTTCGTGAAGGAGCTGGAGAGCGCCATGGCCGACGGGCGCGCCGACCTCGCGGTGCATTCGATGAAGGATGTGCCCGCGGAATTGCCCGCGGGCTTCGTGCTGGCGGCGATCAGCGCGCGCGAAGACCCGCGCGACGCTTTCGTCTCCAACCGTTTCGCGGCGCTCGCGGAGATGCCCGCGGGCGCAGCGGTCGGCACTTCCAGCCTGCGCCGTGCGGCGCAGGTCCGCAGCCGCTATCCGGCGCTCGAGCTCAAGCTCCTGCGCGGCAATGTCGAGACGCGCGTGGCGAAGCTCGACCGCGGTGAGTACGACGCCATCGTGCTCGCCGTCGCCGGCCTCGTGCGCCTCGGCCTCGCCCAGCGCATCCGCTCGCGCCTCTCGCTCGAGGAGAGCCTGCCCGCTCCGGGCCAGGGCGCGCTCGGCATCGAATGCCTTGCCTCGCGCCCCGAGCTCCTGCAGCTGCTGGCACCGCTCGGCGACGCGGCGACCGCGCTTTGCGTGCGTGCCGAGCGCGCCGTGAGCCGCGCCCTCGGCGGCAGTTGCGCGCTGCCGCTCGGCGCGCACGCCGTGATGCGCGATGGACGCCTTACGCTCACGGCTCTGGTCGCATCAGCAGATGGGAGCAGGGTGCTGCGCGCCCGCACCGAAGGCTCGGACCCCGAAGGCGTCGGCGCCGCCGCGGCCCAGGCGCTGCGCGACCACGGCGCCGACGCGATCCTGCAGTCGTTGACATGAGTCTCGCCGGGCACGGCGTCGTGGTGACGCGGCCGCGCGAGCTCGCCGGGACGTTCGCGCAGCTGCTCGAGCGGCGCGGCGCGCGCGTGCTCATCTTTCCGGCGATCGAGATCCAGCCCTTGCCGCCTCCGGCGGAACTGGGCCGCCTTGCAGACTTCGACCTGGTGATCTTCGTCAGCCCATCAGCGGTGCGGGTCGCGCTGAGCGGGCTGGCCTGGCCGCGCGGCCTTGCGGTCGCGGCGATCGGTTCGGGCACGAAGCGCGAGCTCGAGCGCGCGGGCATCGCGCCAGTCATCGCGCCCGCGGCAGGCGCGGACAGCGAAGCCCTGCTCGCGGCGCCCGACATGCAGCGTGTGGCGGGCAAGCGCATGCTCATCGTCCGCGGCGACGGTGGCCGGGAGCTGCTCGGCGACTCGCTCGCCGCGCGCGGGGCGCGCGTGGCGTACGCCCAGTGCTATCGACGCGTGCGGCCGGCGATCGATACGGCGCCACTGCTCGCGGCGTGGCGGCGCGGGGAGGTCGACGCCGTGACGGTGCTGTCCGCGCAAGCGCTCGACAACTTCATCGACATGACCGGAGGCGCCCTCGCCGCCGCGACGCCGCATTTCGTGCCGCACCCGCGGGTCGCGGGCCACGCGGAGAGCCGCGGGGTGCGCGAAATCGTGATCGCCGCGCCCGGCGACGACGCGATGATCGAGCGGCTGGTAGCATATTTTGATGAGCGAGACTGAGACCGCCGCGGCGCCGCGCACCTCGCGCACGGTGCTGCTCGCCCTGATCGCCGTGGTGCTCGCCTCGGGCGTCGCCGGTCTCTCATGGCTCGATGCGCGCCATCGCATCGGCGCCACGCAGGAGGAGCTGGCGCGGCGGCTGCGCGAGATCGAATCGGATGCGCGCGAGGCCCGCCTGGTCTCGCGCCAGGCGCAGGAGGCGCTGCGCGACTCGCAGGGCCGGATCGCGCAGCTCGAAGCGCGCCTCGCCGAGTCGCAGAGCCAGAGCCTCGCGCTCGAGGCGCTGTACCAGGATCTGTCGCGCAATCGCGACGAATGGCAGCTCGCCGAGATCGAGCAGGTGCTCGCCATCGCGTCGCAGCAGCTGCAGCTCGCGCGTAACGTGCGCGCGGCGCTGCTCGCGCTGCAGCTCGCGGAGTCGCGCTTGAGCCGCACCGATCGTCCCCAGTTCGCGCCGATCCGCCGCGCCCTCGCGCGCGACATCGAGCGGCTGAAGGCCGCCCCGGCGGTCGACTTCGCCGCGGTGACGGCGCGCATCGACAATCTCATCGGCGGCGTCGACTCGCTGCCGCTCGCCTTCGAGGAGCGAACCGAGCGCCAGCCGCCGCCCAAGGAGCCCGCGGGCGCCGAGCGCGGCTTTCTTGCGCGCCTCGCCGCCGAGGTGTGGAACGAGCTCTCGCAGCTCGTGGTCGTGCGGCGCATGGGGGCGGCCGAGCCGCCGCTGCTGCCGCCTTCGCAGGCGTACTTCGTGCGCGAGAACCTGCGGCTGCGGCTGCTCAATGCGCGCGCCTCGCTGCTGGCGCGCGACGAAGCCGGCTATCGCGAGGATCTGCGCGCGTCGCTCGCCTGGGTGCAGCGCTATTTCGACGGCCGCTCCAAGCACACCGCCGACGCCGTGGCGCAGCTCAAGCAGCTCGCCGGCGTCTCGATCAGCTTCGAGATGCCGACGATCTCGGAGAGCCTCGACGCGGTGCGCGGCTACAAGTCGCGCCGCGAGCGGGTCCCCGGAACGGGATGAGGTCGCTTTTCTGGCTGCTCGCGGCGTTCGCCGCCGCGGTCGCGCTCGTGATCCTCGGCCGCGTCGACGCGGGCTATGTGCTGTTCATCTTCCCGCCTTACCGCGTCGAGCTGACGATGCTGTTCTTCGCGGTCGTCGCGGTGGCGAGCTTCCTCGTGCTGTACGCGGTGCTGCGGCTTCTTGGGCAGGCAGTGGCGCTGCCCGCCACGGTGCGCGCCTACCGTGCCCGGCGCCGGCGGGAGCGCGCGCACGGCGCGCTGGCCGCCGCGCTGCAGGCCTACTACGAGGGACGCTACCGGCGCGCCGAGAAGCAGGCCGCGCTTGCCTTCGAGATCGGCCCGGCGCCCGGGCTCGCCGCGCTGCTCGCCGCGCGCGCCTCGCACCAGTTGCGCGACTTCGAGCGGCGCGACCGCTGGCTCGAGCGCGCCGACGGCTCCGGCGACGCGCTGCAGACCGCGCGCCTGGTGAGCCGCGCCGAGCTCGCGCTCGAGGAGCGCGATTTCGGCGCCGCGCGCGATGCGCTGCGCCGGCTGCAAAGCGCCGCGCCGCGGCACATCGCCACCGCGCGCATGCTGCTGCGCGCCGAGCGCGGCGCGGGCGCTTGGGACGAGGTACGCCGCCTCGCCGGGCAGTTACTTAAGCGCGATGCGATCGCCCCGGCGCTCGCCGAGGAATACAAGGTGCAGGCGAACGTCGAGCTCCTGCAGCGCTCCGCCGACGACGCCGAGGACTTCGAGCGCCGCTGGCGCGAGATTGCGCCGCGCGACCAGCTGCATCCGCGCGTCGCCGCGGCGGCCGCGCGCCACGCGACGGCGCTCGGCAAGTCGAGCCTCGCGCGCGAGATCCTGGAGAACTCGCTCGCCGCGGAATGGAACTCCAAGCTGATCGGCCTCTACGGCGAGCTGCCGGCGCAGGTCCCGGCGAACGAGCGCGCCGAGGAAGCGCGCGTGCGCATCGAGCGCGCCGAGCGCTGGCTCGCCGAGCGCAGCCGCGATCCGGAGCTGCTCGCCGCGCTCGGGCGCCTCTGCGCGCAGGGCGAGCTCTGGGGCAAGGCGCAGAGCTTCCTCGAGGCGAGCCTGTCCTTCGAGGAAAGCCGCGGCGCGCACCTCGAGCTCGCGCGCCTCGCCGAGCGCCTCGGGCAGCCGGCCGACTCGCAGCGCCACTTCCGCCGCGCGGCCGAGCTGCCCTAGATCCAGTCCCGGGCGACGAGAAATTCCTTGTATAGCGCTTCCTCTGGCGAGCCGGGCTCCGGCTGCCAGTCGTAGCGCCACGCGGCGCTTGGCGGCATGGACATCAGGATCGATTCGGTGCGCCCGCCCGATTGCAGGCCGAAGAGCGTGCCGCGGTCGTAGAGCAGGTTGAACTCGACGTAGCGGCCGCGCCGGTACGCCTGGAAGGCGCGCTCGCGCTCACCGTAGGGCGCGCTCTTGCGCCGCTCGAGGATCGGCATATAGGCGGCAAGGAACTGCTCACCGACCGAGCGCGTAAGCGCGAAGGAAAAATCGAAATCGCGATCGGCGAGATCGTCGAAGAAAATGCCGCCGATGCCGCGCGGCTCGCCGCGATGGCGGAGGCGAAAGTATTCATCGCACCCGCGCTTGTAGCGCGGGTAGTAGTCCGCGCCGAAAGGCGCGAGCGCGTCGCGGCAAGCCGAATGGAAATGGCGGGCGTCGTCGGCAAAACCATAGCAGGGCGTCAGGTCCATGCCGCCGCCGAACCACCACGCATCGCCGGCGCTGAAGAAGCGCACGTTCATGTGCATCGTCGGGCAGTATGGATTGCGCGGATGCAGCACGAGCGAAAGTCCCATCGCGTCGTAAGCTCTGCCGGCGAGCTGCGGCCGCGACGCGCTCGCCGAGGGCGGGAGCGACGCGCCCTGCACGCGCGAGACGTTGACGCCCGCGCGCTCGAACACGCCGCCTTCTTCCAGTATCCGCGTAACGCCGCCACCGCCTTCGGCGCGCTGCCAGGCGTCCGTGCGAAAGCTAGCGCCGTCCGCGGCCTCCAGCGCGGCGACGATGCGCGCCTGCAGCCCGGTGAGGAAGTCATGGACTGCCGCAGTTACTCCCATGGCGGGCACGCCTAGCGGCTCTTCTTCAGCCCGCGATGGCCGATGTCGCGGCGAAATTGCATGCCGTCGAAGCGGATGCGCTCGATCACCTCGTAGGCGCGCGTGCGCGCGATGCGCAGCGAATCGCCGAGCGCCGTGACGCACATCACGCGCCCGCCATTGGTGACGAGGGCATCGCCGTCGAGGCGCGTGCCGGCGTGGAACACGCGGCACTCGGGCGCTGGCGCGGGCAGCCCTTCGATGCGATCGCCCTTGCGCGGCTCGTCCGGATAACCGGCGGCGGCGAGCACCACGCCGAGCGCGCATCTTCGGTCCCACTGCGCCTGCGCCTGGTCGAGCGTACCGGCGAGGGCATGCTCGATCAGCTCGAGCAGGTCGGACTTCAGCCTGAGCAGAATCGGCTGGGTCTCGGGGTCGCCGAGCCGGCAATTGAATTCCAGCGTGCGCGGATTGCCGGCGGTGTCGATCATCAGCCCGGCGTAAAGGAAGCCGATATAGGGGTGCCCGTCCTGCGCCATGCCCTCCACCGCGGGCAGGATGATCTCGCGCATGACGCGTGCATGGATCTCGGGCGTGACCAGCGGTGCGGGCGAATAGGCGCCCATGCCGCCGGTATTCGGCCCCTCGTCGCCGTCGCGTAGGCGCTTGTGGTCCTGACTCGTCGCGAGCGGCAGCACGTGCGTGCCGTCGCACATCACGATGAAGCTCGCCTCTTCGCCGTCGAGGAACTCCTCGATCACGACGCGGCTGCCTGCGGCACCGAAGCGCCGCTCGCCGAGCATGGCGTCGATCGCGGCGTTCGCTTCCTCGCGCGTCGCTGCGACGACGACACCCTTGCCGGCGGCGAGCCCATCGGCCTTCACCACGATCGGCGCAGCTTGCTCGGCGATGTAGGCCTTCGCCGCCGCCGCGTCCTCGAAGCTGCGATGGCGCGCGGTCGGCAGGCCGTGGCGCAGCATGAACGTCTTGGCGAAATGCTTGGAGGCCTCGAGCTGCGCCGCCGCGCGCGTCGGCCCGAAGATCCTGAGCCCCGCGTCGCGAAAGGCATCCACGATGCCCTCGGCGAGCGGTGCTTCAGGTCCCACTACCGTGAGCTGGATGGGCTCGCGCCGGCAGAAGTCGATGAGCTCGCGCGTGCCGTAGAGCGGCATGTTCTCCACGCCGGTCTCGGTCGCGGTGCCGCCGTTGCCGGGCGCGACGAACACCTTCTGCACGCGCGGGCTCTGCGCGAGCTTCCAGGCGAGCGCGTGCTCGCGTCCTCCACCGCCGACCACGAGCAGCTTCATTAGTGCCGGAAGTGGCGCACGCCGGTGAACACCATGGCGATGCCGTGCTCGTCGGCGGCGGCGATCACCTCGTCGTCGCGCACGCTGCCGCCGGGCTGGATCACGGCGCGCGCCCCGGCCTCGGCGAGCGCGTCGAGCCCGTCGCGGAAGGGAAAGAAAGCATCGGACGCGACAGCGCTGCCGGCCAGGGAAAGCTTGGCCGCCGCAGCCTTCAGCGCGGCGATGCGCACGCTGTCGACGCGGCTCATCTGGCCCGCGCCGACGCCGAGCGTCGCGCCGTCGCGGCAGAACACGATCGCGTTCGATTTCACGAACTTCGCCACGCGCCATGCGAAGAGCAAATCGGTCCACTGCGCATCGCTCGGCTGCCGGCGCGTCGCCACGCGCAGCTCCTTGCGCTCGACGAGGCGGCTATCCGTGCTCTGCACGAGCAGGCCGCCGCCGATACGCTTGTAGTCGTGCGCCTGGCTCTCGCGCGCGAGCGGCACTTCGAGGATCCGTAGATTGGCTTTCGCTTCCAGATGACGCAGCGCCTCCGGCTCCACGCGCGGTGCGATCACGACTTCGGCGAATTGCTTGCTGAGCGCGGCGGCGGTGGCGGGATCGAGCGCGCGATTGAAACCGAGGATGCCGCCGAAGGCCGAGACCGGATCGGTGCGGAACGCCTTTTCGTACGCGGCGACCAGGCTTGCATCTGTGGCGACGCCGCACGGGTTGGCGTGCTTGATGATGACGCAGGCGGGCTCGCCGAACTGCTTGACGCATTCCCAAGCCGCGTCCGCGTCGGCGATGTTGTTGTACGAGAGCTCCTTGCCCTGGACCTGGCGATAGCCGGCGAGCGCTCCCGGCACCGGCCGCGCGTCGCGGTAGAACGCGGCGCTCTGGTGCGGGTTCTCGCCGTAGCGCAGGTCCTGCAGCTTCCTGAACTGCAGCGTCAGCACCTCCGGATACTCGCCGCGCCGCGCACCCTCGAGCGAGGTCAGATAGTTGGCGATGGCGCCGTCGTAGGCCGCGGTATGCGCAAACACCTTGCGCGCAAGCGCAAAACGGGTCGCCGCCGACACCGCGCCGTTGGAGCGGATTTCGCCGAGCACCAGCGGATAGTCGGCGGGGTCGACCACCGCGGCGACGCTGTCGTAGTTCTTGGCGGCGGCGCGCAGCATCGCCGGGCCGCCGATGTCGATGTTCTCCACGGCATCGGCGAGCGGGCAATCGGGATCAGCAACGGTCGACTCGAACGGATAGAGGTTGACGACCAGCAGCTCGATCGGGTCGATGCCCGCCGCCGCGATCGCCGCGCGGTGCTTGGCATCGTCCGCGCGCGCGAGCAGCCCGCCGTGGATGCGCGGGTGCAGCGTCTTGACGCGGCCGTCGAGCATCTCCGGAAAGCCGGTGTAGGCCGAGACCTCGGTGACCGCGACGCCTTCGCGCGCGAGCAGCGCCGCGGTGCCGCCGGTGGACAGGATGCCGAAGCCCGCCGCGCTCAAGCCGCGGGCGAACTCGACGATGCCGGACTTATCCGAGACGCTGATGAGCGCCCGGCGGGCGGGCGACACTATCCTTTGATCCGCAGCTGCTGCATTTTCTTGCGCAGCGTGTTGCGGTTGATGCCGAGCATCTGCGCGGCGAGCGACTGGTTGCCTTCGGCGTGGCCGAGCACCGTCTCGATCATCGGCTTCTCGATGTTCTTCAGCACCATGTCGTAGATCGAGGTCGGTTTCTCGCCGTCCATGTCCTTGAAGTAGCGCTCGAGGGAGCGCTTGACGGCTTCGTGCAGCTCGTTGCTGCTGCGGTTCATGCGGCGAGTCTTTCGAAATAGTCGTTCACTGCAGCGCGCTGCGCTTGCGCCAGGGTCATGCCGTTCACGGCGCTGCGCAGGCTCTCTCCCCCCGGCAGTTCGCGTACCGTCCAGCCGATGTGCTTGCGGGCGACGCGCGTGCCTTGCTCGTCGCCGTAAAGGTCGTACAGGCCGTCGAGGTGCTCGACCAGCACCGCGGCCATCTCGCGCGGTGCGGGCGGCGCGAGCCGCTCACCGGTGGCGAGGTAATGCGTGATCTCGCGGTAGAGCCACGGCCTGCCCTGCGCGGCGCGGCCGATCATCACGCCATCGGCGCGAGTCAGGCTTAGCACCCACTTCGCCTGCTCGGGCGTGGAAATGTCGCCGTTGGCGATCACCGGAATGGCGATGCGCGTTTTCACCTCGGCGATCGTGTCGTACTCGGCCCCGCCCTCGAACATGCAGGCGCGCGTGCGCCCATGGATCGCCAGCATCTGCGCCCCCGCAGCCTCGACGATGCGCGCAATGCGCACCGCGTTGCGGCGCTGGGGGTTTGGCCCGGTGCGGATCTTTACGGTGACGGGCACATCGACGGCGGCGACCACCGCCTCGACGATGCGCGCCACCAGGTTTTCGTCGGCGAGCAGCGCGGAGCCTGCGGCTGCGTTGCAGACCTTCTTCGCCGGGCAGCCCATGTTGATATCGATGATCTGCGCGCCGCGCTCGACGTTGAAGCGCGCCGCCTCGGCGAGCATCGCCGGCTCGGACCCCGCGATCTGCACCGAGACCGGGCCGGGCTCGCCGGCGTGATCGAGGCGCAAGAGCGTCTTGCGCGAGCCGCGCAGCTCGGCTCGGGCGGACACCATCTCGGAAACCGCGAGCCCGGCGCCGTAGCGCCTTGCAAGACGCCGGAACGGTCGATCGGTGATTCCGGCCATCGGAGCAACGAACACTGCCGCAGTATTCGATTCGGGCAGCGCGTAGGCGCCGATTTTCATTGCAGGGCTAGGGCGGGCGAAGGGGGAGCGAATTTTATCCGCAAATCTTTTTTCAGGGAAGCGCGGAAGCGCCGAAAATCATGCGGCGTGCAAAAAATCGTCGCGGCGCGGGAAAAATATCGAGCGCGGTGAGCGCAACGCCGCGCGCCGCGCGCAGCAACGGATTCGCGCCGGCGAAGCCGCTGGCGAGAAAATCCGTGACGCGAATCGTCGCGCTGGCATCGAGCCTGCGCTGCGCTGCGAAACGCGCGAGCGTCGCCGGATCGCCCGGATCGGTCGCGCCGGCGAGCGCGCGCGATAGATCCCACGCGTCGCGCAAGCCGAGATTCAGTCCCTGTCCGGCGACCGGATGCAAGGTTTGCGCAGCATTGCCGATGTACACCTCGTTACCCGCCACGCGCGTGCCACGCACCTTGAGCGCGAGCGCTTGCACCGTGCGGTTCTCGACCTGCGTCGGCCGGCCGGCTGCGCTGCCCGCCGCGGCGGCGAGCTCGGCGAGGAAGCGGCGCTCGCCGGCGACAACCAGCTCGCGGGCGCGCTCGGGACGCAGGCTCCAGATGAGCGCATGGTTTCCGCCTAAGGGGAGCAAAGCGAGCGGTCCCTCCGCCGTAAAGCGTTCAAATGCCGTGGCCGCCGATGGCGGCTCGGTGTGCAGGAGCGCGACGAGCGCATCCTGCGCATAGCGCTTGCCCTCGAGCTCCTGCGGCGCGCCTTCGGCGTGCACGATGCAGCGCGCCTCCATGGCGGTCGGATTCGGCATTTCGCCGAGCGCAGCCTTAAGGCGGCTAAGCAACGCCGAATAATCAGTGACGTAGCCGAGCGCCGGCACGCCGGCATCGGCCGCATCAAGCCTCGTGCGCCCGAAGGCGCCGGCCTGCGACACGACGATGCGCTCGATGGGCGTCACCGATAGATCGGTCCAAACGCCGAGCCGCTCGAGTATCAGGCGGCTCGCATAGGAGAGCGCGAGCGGCCGGAAGGCTGGCGGCGGCGATGCGGAATCTGCGAGCGCCACGCGCAGGCCGGAACCGCGCAGCGCCAGGGCAAGCGCGCAGCCGACGGGGCCTGCGCCCCGGATCAGAACATCAACCGCCGGCGCGGGCATCGCGCATCAGCGCTTCGATGTCCTCCGGCAGCTTCGGCGCCTCGGCGGTGATCACCTCGCAGCCGCCCGGCGTCACCACGACATCGTCCTCGATGCGCACGCCGATGTTGTGGAAGCGCTCGGGCACGTCGTCGGCCGCGCGGATGTAGAGCCCGGGCTCGACGGTGAGCGCCATGCCGGGGGCGAGGCTGCGCCAGTTCCCCGAGCGCTTGTATTCGCCGGCGTCGTGCACGTCGAGGCCGAGCCAGTGGCCGGTGCGGTGCATATAGAAGCGTTTGTACGTCTCCTTCTCCAGGACCTCGTCGAGCGAGCCGGAGATGAGCTTGAGATCCAGCATGCCCTGCGCCAGCATGCGCACCGCGGCGTCGTGCGGCTCGTTCCAGGCGTTGCCGCTGTTCACCTTCTCGATCGCCGCGCGCTGCGCCGCGAGCACCAGGTCATAGACCGCGCGCTGCGCGCCGCTGAAGCGGCCGCTGACCGGGAAGGTGCGGGTGATGTCCGAGGCGTAGCCGTCGAGCTCGCAGCCCGCGTCGATCAGCAGCAGGTCCCCCTGTGCCAGGCGGGCATCGTTCGACACATAGTGCAGCACGCAAGCGTTCGCCCCGGTGGCGACGATCGGCGAGTACGCCGGGAACTGCGCGCCGTTGCGCCGAAATTCGTGCAACAGCTCCGCTTCGATCTCGTATTCCATGCGGCCGGGGCGCGCCGACTGCATGGCGCGCCGGTGCGCGGCGGCGGCGATGCGTGCGGCGCGGCGCATCACGCCGAGCTCGTGCGCGTCCTTGAGCAAGCGCATGTCGTCGAGTAGCACGCGCACGTCGTGCAGGCGCCCAGGCGCGGCGATGCCGGCGCGGGCGCGCGCGCGCACGATGTTCAGCCAGCGCATCACGCGCGCGTCCCAGTCGGCTTCCGCGCCGACCGGGTAGTAGAGCGCCGGCTGATCTTCGAGCATCTTCGGTGCCAGCTTGTCGAGCTCGTCGATCGGGTGCGCCTCGTCGAAGCCGAAGCGCTCGCGCGCGGCCTCGGGCCCGTAGCGAAAGCCGTCCCAGATCTCGCGCTCGGGATCGCGGTTGCGGCAGAAGAGCAGCGCCTTCGGCGACTTGCCCGCGACCAGCACCAGCGCAGCCTCGGGCTCGAGAAAGCCGGTGAGGTAATAGAAGTAACTGTCGAAGCGATAGGGGTAGTGGCTGTCGCGGTTGCGCAGCCGCTCCGGCGCGGTGGCGATGACGGCGACGCCCTCGCCCATGAGGGTGGCGAGCCGGTTGCGGCGCGCCGCGTAAAGGGAAAGATGGTCAGCGGGTTTCATTTTCGCGATGCCAGTTGCGTCTCGAGCTCGGCCAAGCGCTGGGCCGTGCCGACGTCCTGCCACAGACCGGCGAACAACTCGCCGGAGAGCCGATGCGCGTCGGCGGCGCTTCGCAGATACGGTACCAGCGGCGCCTTGGTGCCGCGGATCACCGCGCCCACCAGCGCCGGCGACATCACCGCCACGCCGGCGTAAGTGTAGCGCGGCGCGCCTTCATTGCCGATTCTCGCGCCGTCGAGCGCGAAATCGCCCTTCGGGTGGTGCGGCGGGTTCGGGATCAACACGAGGTGAGCGAGCATCGCGCCGAGGTCGAAGTCGAGCAGGCGGCGAAATCCGACCTCGCAGTAGATGTCCGCGTTCACCAATAAAAAAGGGCCGCCGCCGAGCAGCGGCAGCGCCTGCGCGATGCCGCCCGCGGTCTCGAGCGGCTGCGGCTCGCGCGAGTAGGCGACGCGCAGCCCGAAGTGCGCGCCGTCGCCGACGTAATCGACGATCTGCTGTGCGAGATGCGAAACGTTGATCACCGCCTCGCGGCAGCCGCTCGCGCTAAGGCGCTCGAGATGCCAGGCGATGAGCGGCTTGCCGCCCACGTGCACCAGCGCCTTCGGCATGCGGTCGGTGAGGGGACGCAGGCGCTCGCCGCGCCCGGCCGCGAGCAGCATCGCTTTCAAGGCGCGATCTCGTCCAGCAGCCGCGCGAGCGGTGCGAGCTCGCGGTAGCGCGTCGCAACGGCGCGCGCGTAAGCGAGGAAGCGCGGCGTGTCCTCGAGGTATTTCGGCTTGCCGTCGCGGTAGTTGATGCGCGCGAAGATGCCGAGCACCTTGAGATGGCGCTGCAGCCCCATCCATTCGAAGGCGCGCCAGAATTCGCCGAAATCGTGCGCCACCGGCAGGTTCGCGCGCTTCGCCTTTTCCCAGTAGCGCACGCTCCAGTCGAGCACCCGGTCCTCGTCCCAGCTGATGAAGGCATCGCGCAGCAGCGACACCACATCATAGGCAATGGGCCCGATCACGGCGTCCTGAAAATCCAGCACGCCGGGGTTAGGCTCTGAAACCATCAGATTGCGCGGCATGTAGTCGCGGTGCACATATACGGTCGGCTGCGCGAGCGCGCTCTTCACCAGCAGCGCAAAGATGCCGTCCAGCGCCTGCGCCTGTCGCGCGTCGAGCGTCAGGCCTCGGTGGCGCGCCACGTACCACTCGGGGAATAGGTTCATCTCGCGGCGCAGGAGCGCCTCGTCATAGGGTGGCAGCTCGCCCGGGCGCGTCGCGAGCTGCCAGTGGATAAGCGCATCGATCGCGTCGCCCATCAGCGCGCCGGCGTTGGCCGCATCGAGCTCGGCGAGGTAGGTGCGCGTGCCGAGGTCCGAGAGCAGCAGGAAGCCTGCGCCGAGATCCTGCGCGTGCAGCTCGGGCGCGTGCACGCCTGCGTCGTGCAGCAGGCGCGCAATGTGCACGAAAGGGCGGCAGTCCTCCTTGTCCGGCGGCGCGTCCATCGCGACGAAAGTGCGGCCATCGTCGAGGGTGGCGCGAAAGTAGCGCCGGAAGCTCGCATCTTCTGACGCGCTCGTCAGCGTGAAGCGCGCGCCGCGAAATTCGGCTGCCAGCCAGCGCTCCAGCAGAATGCGCCGATCGTCGCCGTGTATCATTGAAAATTCTAACAACATCCGACTAAAAGCGATCGTTCGCTGCATGTCGTCTCGCCTCGCGACGCTCGCCATCGCACTTGCCGCCGCGGCGAACGCGCTGGCGCAGTCGGAGCCAACCACGGTCGACGCGCAGAAGATCGAGGGCGTGAGCGACCTCGAGGTCAGCGCGCGCGGCGCCGCCGAGATCCGGCGCGGCGAGCTCGGCGTGTTCGGCGAGTTCCTGCGCTACAACCGCGAGTTCGGCGAGCTGGAAGGCGAGGGCGGCGTGCGGCTGCAAAGCGGCGTCGACCGCTTCTTCGGCCCGCGGCTGCAATACAACACGCTCGACGACACCGGCGTCTTCGAGAGCCCGAGTTTTCTCCTGCAGCGCGAGCGCCCGGCGCGCGGCACGGCGGAGCGCATGGAGTTCCTGGGCAAGAGCAAGTATCGCCTGGTGAGCGCGCGCTTCACCACCTGCCAGCCGGGGCAGGACGACTGGTTTCTCGAAGCGAGTCAGCTCGATCTCGACTACGAGGCCGACGAGGGGAAAGCAAACCGTCCGCGCCTGCGCTTCTTCGATCACACCGTGCTCGCCTTTCCGTACGCGGCGTTCCCGCTGGAGAACCGGCGCCGCAGCGGGCTACTTACGCCGTATTACTCGCAGACCAGCACGCGCGGCCTCGAGTTCGGCATTCCGTATTACTGGAACATCGCCCCCGAGCGCGATGCCACGTTCACGCCGGTCTACATGGCGCGGCGCGGCTTCCAGCTCAAGAACCACCTGCGCTACATGCAGCCGCAGCATGTGGGCGAGCTGCGCTACGAATATTTGCCGGACGATCCGGTTTTCGGCCGCACGCGCACGGGACTGTCGTGGCTGCACACTCAGAACTTCTCGCCGGGCCTCACCGGACAGGTCGACTACAACCGGGTCTCGGACGAGCGC
>DASXRW010000023.1:0-2605 GCA_036506355.1 Burkholderiales bacterium | reverse complement strand
CGCTCGCATTCGCGCCCCGCGAGCTCCCAGCCCATCGTGCCGTCCTTCAGCGCGACGACGCGGTTTTGGACACCGGCGTTGCGCAGGGACTGGCAGCCGATGATGCTGCGCGTGCGGCCGGCGCAGTTGACCACCACCAGGGTATCGGCGTCCGGCGCCAGATCATGGACGCGGTAGGCGAGCTCGGCACCCGGCGCATCGATGCCGCCCGGGATGCACATGCGCTGGTATTCCTCGAAGGGGCGCGAGTCGAGCACGACGATCTTCTGTCCGCTCGCCCGCAAGTATTCCAGTTCCTCGGCGGTGATGCGCGGCGTCTCGTACTGATGCTCGACGAACTCGCCGAACGCTTTGGACGGTACGTTGATGCCGCTGAAAAGCTCGCCGCCCGCGGCGCGCCAGGCATCGCAGCCGCCGTCGAGGATTTCCACCGAGGAGTAGCCGAGCGCGCCGAGGCGCTGCGCGGCGAGTGGCGCGAGGCCTTCGCCACCGTCGAACACGACGATCGGCGCCGTGCGCCGCGGCACGAGATCGGCGATGACGAGCTCGAGGCGTGAAAGGGGCGCCGAGCAGGCGTAGAAGGGATGGCCGCGGTAGTGGACGCCCTGCTCGCGCACATCGAGCAGCGCAGCCTCGCCCCATCCTCCGAGATGCGCGGCGAGGCGCGCCTGCAAATCCTTTGCCGAGATCACCCGCGCGCTTCGCGGATGTCCGAGTGCGGCGGGAACACCTTCCAGGCGCGCTCCTCGGCCTTGTAGTACTCGCGGTGATGCAGCTCTTCGAGCGCGAGGCCGTACATGTGGAAGTTGATGAGCGGCGCCTGGATGTGAATCGAGTGCAGGTCTTCGGGCATGAAGGCGACGCCGGTGCCCTGGCGCACGACGGCATTGCCCTTCTCGCGCACGCCGGGGTCGACGCGGTCGTAGAAGCGGTTCAACTCCTCGCCGGTGACGCCGACGATCACCGCCCAGGTGGTGTGGTTGTGCGCCGGCGTGCCGTAGTTGCCGAAGGAAGAATTTACATAGAGCGCGAAGCGGTGATCCGGGTCCTCGGAGACGCGGTAGAGGCAGGAATTGCGCTTGCCGCCGGGCTCGGGCGCCGGGAAATCGCGCGGCGTGAAAAGGTCTTGCCGCGCTGCAAGACGAATCAGGCGCTGCTTGATTTTCTCGAGGCTCTCGCGCGTCACGCCGTCGCGCTGCTCGATTTGCCGCACGTCGGCCACCGTCGCCTCGATCTCGCCGCTTCTTTCCCGGTGCCGCGCTATCGCTCGCTCATCCATGGGAGTAGATTATGCCTCCCCGTTCCACTTCACAGGAGGAGTGAGCCATGGCGATCAAAGCGAGTCGCAACGACGTATGGATGGCCGTGATCGAAGATCGCGCCGGCGGCGCGGCGGAGAAGCTGGAGGCGCTCGCCAAGGCGGGCGCAGACCTCGAGATCGTGTTCGCGCGGCGCACCCCCGAGCATCCCGGGCAGGGGATACTCTTCGCCGGCCCGATCGAAGGCGCGAAGGTGACGCGCGCGGCGCAGGAAGCCGGGTTCAAGCGCTCGGACACCATTCACGGCGTGCGCGTTGAAGGTACCGACAAGCCGGGCCTGGGTGCCAAGATCGCGCGCACGCTGGCCGACAACGGCATCAACTTCCGCGGCATGCAGGCGAACGTCATCGGCAAGAACTTCCTGAGCTTCGTCGCGTGCGACAGCGCCGACGACGCGGCGAAAGCCGTCAAGGCGCTGCGCAAGCTCTAGCGAACCTTGTAGAGCTCTTCCTCGAAGGTGCCGCGCGACACGAGCAGTGAAGCGCGGCGCCGGCCTTGCTCGGCAGTCAACACCGCCCGCTCGGCCTTGTTCTTCCATTCGGCCTTGACCGGCGGCGGACCCTCGGCCACGGGCGCGCCGTAGCGCTTGCGCAGAAACTCCAGCACGCGCTCGAGCTCGCGCCGGTCGAAGCGCACGTCGAAGCCCTCCACGGCATCGCGCTTGAGATAGAAGGTCACGCTCGCATCCACCCCGCCGAAGCTGATGCGCGAATCGTCGCAGCGCCAGTCGGCCGCGCGCGTCGGCCACTCGAGCGCGCGGCAATTGGCGTAGGGAAAGCGTTCTTTGATGCGCTTCTCGCTCGCGCCGAGCGCGACCTCGTTGGCGTCGTACGCTGCCGCGGCGCTGCTGGCGAGCAGCAGAATAAATGGGGTCAGAACAACTTTAAGAAGTTGATCTGACCCCATTGATCTACATGGCCACCAGGCGTCCGCCGAGCATCGCGAGGCGCGCGGCCATGATCGCGAGGAAGGCTTCGTTGAAGCGCGCGCGGCAGGACTCCGACAGCGCGTCGATGTCCTGCACGCGCATGCGCATCGCCCAGCTCGGCTCGATCGCCGTCACGGTGGCGCTGCGCGGCTGGCCGTCGCGGCGCGCATAGGCCATCTCGCCGACGCACTCGCCGGCGCTCACCGCGTTCAAGAGCTTGCCGCGCTGCGTCACCTTGAGCATGCCCGAAGCGAGCACGAAGAAATGCTCGTCGGGCGTACCTTCCTGGATGAGCATTGCGCCCGCTGCATGCTGCTCCCAGCGCGAGGCGCGCACCGCCTCCCAGAGCTCGACGTCG
>DASXRW010000022.1:0-9500 GCA_036506355.1 Burkholderiales bacterium | reverse complement strand
GGCTCAAGCCCGAGAATTATTACGACCTGGTGATCGAGGTCGCCATCGTGCGCCCCGGCCCGATCCAGGGCGGCATGGTGCATCCGTACCTGCGCCGCCGTCGCAAGGAGGAGCCCGCGACCTATCCGAGCGCGGCGGTGGAGCAGGTGCTCGGGCGCACGCTCGGCGTGCCGATCTTCCAGGAGCAGGTGATGCAGCTTGCGATGGTCGCCGCCGGCTTCACGCCCGGAGAAGCGGATCGCCTGCGCCGCTCGATGGCGGCGTGGAAGAAGCGCGGCGGGCTGGAGCATTTCGAAGACAAGCTGAAGCAAGGGATGCAGCGCCATGGCTACAGCGCCGCATTCGCCGATGGGCTGTACCGGCAGATCCTCGGCTTCGGCGAATACGGCTTTCCGGAATCGCACGCCGCGAGCTTCGCGCTGCTCGTGTACGTCTCCTCGTGGCTCAAGTGCCATCACCCGGCGGCGTTCTGCGCGGCGCTGCTCAACAGCCAGCCGATGGGCTTCTATGCGCCGGCACAGCTTATCCAGGACGCGCGCCGCCATGGCGTGGCGGTGCGGCCGCCCGACGTCAACGCGAGCGACTGGGATTGCACCCTCGAGGCAGGCGCATTGCGCCTGGGCTTGCGCATGGTGGGGGGGCTCTCGGAGGCGGCAGGCAAAAAGCTTGCTGCAGGCAAGCCATACCTGTCCGTGTTCGATCTCCACCTCAATCGGAAAGACCTGCGCGCGCTCGCATCGGCCGGCGCCTTGCAATCGCTCGCCGGGCACCGCCGCATGGCGCACTGGGCTGCCGCCGGCGCCGCGCGCCGTGCGCCGCTCGATGCGCCGGCGCTGGAGGCGCTGCCGGTACTCGCGCCGCCGAGCGAAGGCGCCGAGATCGCGGCCGATTACGCGAGCCTCGGGCTGACGCTCGGCCGCCATCCTTTGGCGCTGCTCCGACATCGCCTGAGCCGGCTCGGGCTCATAGAGGCGGGAAAGATGCACTGTCTGCCCCACGGCAGCACGGCGCGCGTGGCGGGGCTCGTGACCTGCCGGCAGCGTCCCGACACGGCGAGCGGCGTGGTCTTTGTCACGCTGGAAGACGAGACCGGCAACATCAACGTCGTGGTGTGGAACCGGCTGGTGGAGCGCCAGCGCCGCGAGCTGCTCGGCGCGCGCCTGCTCGGCGTGCACGGCTCGATCGAGCGCGACGGCGACGTGGTGCATCTGGTGGCGAGGCGCCTGGTGGACTACAGCGCGCTCCTCGGGCCGCTCGAAACGGCCTCGCGCGATTTCCATTAAGCTCTCGCGATGACCGGCACGGAAGTCGAGATCCTCGGTCTGATCGCCGCGCGGCGTAGCCGCCGGCCGGTGCGCGATCTGGCCGCGCTGGCGCAGCTTTTCCGGCGCCTGGGCAAGGCTCGCGCGAGCGCCGAGGCGCTCGAGACCGAAGACCGCATCTGGGGTGTGTGGATGCACCATCCCCACCGCGGCGCGGCAGGGGCCCTGGAGGCGGCGACGCGCGACATCGCGGCGCGGCGCTATGACATTGCCGAGACGCGGCTCACGGCGCTCCTGCGCAGCGCGCCCCTTTATGCGGAGGCCTGGCACAAGCGCGCCACGCTCTATTACCTCCTCGGCCGGGACGCCGAATGCCTGCGCGACATCCAGCGCACCCTCGAGCTCGAGCCGCGCCATTTTGCCGCGATGCTGCATTTCGCCGAGATCCTGCTGGGCGAAGGCGCCGGCGGCGAGGCACGCTACGCGTTCGCCGCCGCGCTGTCGCTCCATCCCCATCTGCCTCGGGCGCGCGACGCTCTCGCTGACAAAGCCTGACCGGCGCGCCCGGCGATTCGGCCCTGCGCCGCCGCCTATAATCCGACAGATGAACGACGCGGATTGCAAGGTGAAAGTCGCGCGCGACCTGGAGGATCTGATCCCGGTTTTCATGTCCAACCGTCGCAAGGAGCTCGACACGCTGCGCGTCGCGCTCGCCTCCGCCGACTTCGAGCAGCTGCGCCAGCTCGGCCACCGCATGAAGGGCGTAGGCAATTCCTACGGCTTCAACCATGTCTCGACGCTCGGCAAGTACATCGAGGACGGGGCGCGCAGCGGCGACCGCGCCGGGCTCGCCGCGCGCATCGCCGAATACGCCGAGTATCTGTCGAAGGTCCAAATAGCGTACGAATGAGCGCCCATGATTTCAGGGTGCTCGTGGTGGACGATGATCCGGACATGCTGCGCTTGCTCGCGCGCATGATCGAAGGCGAGGGCATGCGCGCCGACACGGTGCTCGACGGCGACGCGGCGCTGGTGCACGCCATGGCCTCGCCGCCCGACCTGCTTCTGCTCGACGTCATGCTCCCGGGGCTCGACGGCTTCTCGGTCTGCGAGCGGCTGAAGCGCGATCCGGCGACCGCGATGATCCCCATCGTGCTGGTCACGGCGCTCGAGGACTCGGCGAGCCGCGTGCGCGGCATCCGTGCCGGCGCCGACGACTTCCTGTCGAAGCCGGTGCAGCGCGAGGAGCTGATCGCGCGCGTGCAGACGCTGCGGCGGCTGCACGAGACGCGGCTCGAACTGGAGGCGCGCCGCCTGGCGTCGGAGGTGCAGCGCAAGGAGACGCTGCGCAAGGCGTTCGGGCGCTACATCTCGCCGCGCCTTGCCGAGCGCATCATTGCCGACCTGGACGACGAGGGCACGCCGTTCCAGCGCGGCGCGCAGCGCGTCAGCGTGGTGGCCCTGTTTGCCGACCTGCGCGGCTTCACGCGCCTCACCGAGCGCACGCAGGTCGACGAGGTGGTGGGACTGCTGAACGAATACTTCGCGGTCATCACCGAGGCGGCCTACCGCCACGACGGCACCATCTTCAGCATGGCGGGCGACAACCTGCTCACCGGCTTCAACGTGCCGTTTCCGCAGCCGGATGCCGGGCGCCGCGCCTGGGAGACGGCGCACGACATGGCGCGCAGCGTGAAGCCGGTGCTCGAGAACTGGAGCGCGCGCGGCGGCATGGCGACCGGCGTCGGCTTCGGCCTCGCCTCCGGCGATGCGATCATCGGCAACGTGGGCTCGCCGCATTACATGAACTACACGATCATCGGCGACGCGGTGAACATCGCCGCACGCCTTGTGGCGCTCGCGCAGCCGGGCGAGCTGCTCGCCTCGGGTCCGGCGCTGCATGCCGCCGGCGCCATGGCGGCGGGCGCGCAGCCGCGCGGCAAGCTGGCCTTGCGCGGCCGCAGCGAGGCGGTCGACGTCTACGCCGTGGCGCTCTAGGACATGCGCGTCCTCATCATCGACGACGATCCCGACCTGCGCAGCCTGCTCGCTCATTACATCCAGCAGCGCTGGCCGGACGGGACGGTCGATGAGTTCGATCCGCTGGAGCGCAATTTCCCGGCCGCCGATTTTCCGCTCGGCTCCTACCAGGCGGTGATCCTCGACTACATGCTCGGTCGCGGCGACGGCCTCGACTGGCTGCAGCGGCTGAAGAGCCGCCCCGACTGCCCGAAGGTGCTGTTCCTCACCGGCGCGGGCAACGAGATCATCGCCGTGCGCGCGATGAAGGCGGGGGCCGACGACTACCAGCGCAAGCAGGAGCTGACGCGCGAGAAGCTGCTGAGCTCGCTGCACGAGCTCACCGCCGGCATCAAGGAGAAGACGCTCTCGCCCGAGCTCGCCTCGCGCATGGAGGGCCATACGCTCGGCGCGAAGGTGCGCATCCCCGGCATCAAGGTGCTGCGCCTGATCGGCGAGGGCGGCATGGCGCGCGTCTACCTCGCCTCGCGCGAGGGCGACGACGAGCCGCTGGTGGTGAAGCTCCTGCGCCGTGAGATCCTCGCCAACAAGACCGCGCTCGCGCGCTTCATGGAAGAGTACGCGATGGTCGAGCGCATCCAGAGCCGGCACGTGGCGCGCATCTACGGCCATGGCAACTCCGAAGAGCACGCCTACCTGGTGATGGAGTTCTTCGAGGGCGGCGACCTGCACAAGCGGCTCACCGGCAAGGCGCTCGAGCCGGGCGAGGCGCTGCGCATCTTCCGCGAGCTGATGTTCGCGCTCGGCGACATCCACGAGAAAGGCATCCTGCACCGCGACCTCAAGCCGCAGAACTTGATGTTCCGGGAGGACGGCACCCTCGCGATCCTCGACTTCGGCATCGCCAAGGACATCGCCGCGGTCGACCGCACGCACCAGGGCGAGGTGCTCGGCACGCCGCGCTACATGAGCCCCGAGCAGGTGCAGGGGCGCGCGCTCGACCTGCGCACCGACATCTACAGCGCCGGCGTGCTGCTCTACCAGATGCTGACCGGCCGCCATCTCTTCGACGGCGACACGGCGATGGAGGTGGCCATGCAGCACATCAACACGGCGCCGCCCGCGCTGCCCGAGCACCTTGAGCGCTATCAGCGCCTGCTCGACAAGCTCCTCGAGAAGGACCGCGAGGGGCGCTTCCGCAACGCCGACGAGGTGATCGGCTTTCTCTCGCGCAAGCTCGAGCAGGCCGCCGAGCTAGTCGACAAGACGGTCAAGCTGCACTAGGGAGGCCTCGCCCCGCGCTAGGGAAGTTTGGTCCAAATGGCGCGCAGCTGATCGGGCAGGTCTTTGGGGGAGAAGGGCTTCGAGATGGTGCCGGCGGCCCCGAGCGCGATCAGCTCGTCCATGTCGCGCTGCGTCGCCTTGGCGGTGATGAAGACCACCGGCAGCGCGCTCACCTCCGGCAGCTGCTTCATCTTGCGAAACAGCGCCGGCCCGTCCATCCCCGGCATCATCCAGTCGAGCATCACGAGATCGGGCTTGAAGGCGGTGATGGCGCCGATCGCCACCATCGGATCGGTCACCACCTCGACGGTCATCTTGCCGATGCGCTCGAGCGACATGCGCACGATGCGCTGGATGTCCTCGTCGTCCTCGACGTAGCAGATGCGCTTGAGCGGCCGGTCAGGCATGGCGCGGCAGCTCGAACCAGAAGGTGGTGCCGCCGCCGTCGCGGTCCTGGAAGCCGATGTGGCCGCGCATCATCTCGACCAGGCGCTTGCAAATGGCGAGCCCGAGGCCGGTGCCGCCCTTCTGCCGCGAGGTGGTGGAATCGGCCTGGTTGAAGCGACCGAAGATGCGCGCCCGGAAGGCCTCGGGGATGCCCGGCCCGCGGTCGTGCACGCCGACTCGCAGGCCGTCGGCGACCTCCTCGGTGCTGATCTCGACCACCTCGCCCTCGGGTGAGAATTTTGCAGCGTTGGAGAGCAGGTTGGTCATCACCTGCAGCAGGCGCTTGCGGTCGGCGGTGAACTCGCGCGTCAGGAGCTCGCCGCGTGGCTGGAAGCGCACCTTGAAGCGATCGCCGAAGCCCTTGTTGAGCAGCATCGCCTCGCGCACCAGCTCGTCGACGCGGATCACCTCCGGCATCAGCACGAGCTTGCCCGACTCGATCTTCTCGATATCCAGGATGTCGTTGATCAGGTCGAGCAGCCGCTGGCCGTTCCGCTCGGCGACCTCGGTGAGCTCGGTCACATCCTTCGGCACCTCGCCCAGCACCCCGGCGTTGATCAGCTGCAGCGCGCCGATGATCGAGGTGAGCGGCGTGCGCAGCTCGTGGGACAGGGTCGAGGTGAACTCCTTCTTCATGCGCTCGGCCTCGAGCTGCGCGGTGATGTCGCGGCCCTGCGCGATCACGGAGAGCAGCTGGCCGTCGGCATTGACGAGCGGCGTCACCGTCCATTCGCAGACCACGTCGATGCCGTCGCGCCGGGGATTGCGCACCTTGACGCCGGCGAGCGGCGCGCGCGTGGTCATGAGCTGCGCCCAGTCGCGCTCGAAGTCGCCGTGGTATTTCGGCTGCACCAGGCGCTTCACGGAATGCCCGATGAGCTCGTCCGCGGCGTAGCCGAACAGCAGCTCCGCGGCGTGGTTCACGTCGTGCACCACGCCGTCGGCATCGAGCTCGAGCACCGCGATCGGCGCGCGCTCGGCGAAGAGGGTGAGCTTGCGGCCGCTCGCCTCGATCTGGCGGCGCGCTTCCTGCAGCTCGACCAGCTGCCGCTGATAAGCGTGGCGCAGCCGGTAGCCCGACAGGAACACGCCGTTCAGGCGGAAGGCGATCGCGACGCTCACGCCGTAGAACAGCGGGATGAGCAGCGCGATCTCGGCGAACAGGCGATTGCCGAACGTCGCAAGCACATACGTGAAGGGCAGGGTGATGGCTGCGGCATAGGCGGCGAATACCGGCCATGAAGCTGCGTACATCGGAATGCCGCCCGAGATGACGCCGGCCAGGAGGAAGGCGAGAAACACCTGGCGCTCGTCGGCATGCGACGGGAAAAACACCGCCGCGGCGAATCCCCAGGTGGCCCCCGCGGCGAAGGCGCCGATGCCGAGCCAGCGCAGCCACTGGCCGGTGTGCTCGTAGCGCTGGGAATCGTTGCGGTAGCCGAGGTAAAGCAGCGCATGCAGCACCACGACGATGGCGAGCAGCCCGCCCCAGAAGAGGACCAGCTCGAGCAGCCGCCCTTCGTGCAGCTCTAGCGCGGCGATGACACCGATGACGATGGTCGCCGCCATGCCGAGCGGCAGCTGGCTGTAGAGCTGCTCGACGCGGTCGGCGCGCACCAGCGCCGGGTCGGCGCGGTCGCGGATATCCGCCGTAATCGCGGCCGCGGCGCCGGGCTCGGCGCTCTCCATACCGTTGGCTAGGGTGTTCATTGGCGCAGGCTCGCGGCCCACGCCAATTCTAAAGGCTTATCAGAAGCTCTTGCCGTTGCGGATTACACCAACGGCGATGCCCTCGATCGCAAGCGCGTCGCGCCTGAGATCCAGCTCGATCGGCGCGAACTCCGGGTTCTCCGCTTCCAGCTGCACGGCGTGGCCGCGCCGGCGCAGGCGCTTCACCGTCACCTCGTCGCCCAGGCGCGCCACCACGATCTGGCCGCTGCGCGCCTCCTCGGTGCGATGCACCGCAAGCAGGTCGCCATCGAGGATGCCGACGTCGCGCATCGACATGCCGCGCACGCGCAGCAGGTAGTCGGCGCGCGGCGTGAAAAGATTCGGGTCGACCTGGTAGCGCCCTTGCACGTTTTCCTCGGCGAGGATCGGCGCCCCGGCCGCCACGCGCCCGATCACGGGCAGCTCAAGCAGCTTCCCGGCGCGGTTGCTGGCCCGGCTATCGCATACCCGGATGCCGCGCGAAGCGCCCGACGAGATCTCGATCGCGCCCTTCTTCTCGAGCGCGCGCAGATGCTGCTCGGCCGCGTTCACCGAGCGAAACCCCATGCGCTGGGCGATTTCCGCGCGCGTCGGCGGATAGCCCGACACCTCGGTGAGCTGGCGCACCAGGCGCAGGATTTCCGCTTGGCGGTCGGTTAAGGGATCCATGGACTGGAATTATATACAGTATTAGAGGAGCCCGTGCTGGAGCGGACCGCGGCTCTCTTCCAGCAGGCTCGGATCGTCGTTTTCCGGCTGGTTGACGCGCATGCCCACGGGCCGTGCCCGCATGCGCTCAGCCGGGAAGGGGCGCACGTAGCGCATCAGGTCTGGTGCATCGTTATCGAGCCATGCGGCATAGTCCTGCGGCGCCACGATCACGGGCATCCGGTCGTGGATCGGCTGCATCAGCGCGTTCGGCGCGGTCGTGATGAGCGAGACGCTGCGCACGCCATTCCAGAGCGCAGTGATGCCCGCCAGGCCAAAGAGCTCGGCGTCCGCGGGTAAGAAATACCAGGGCTGCTTGCGCCCGGCGACGCTCTGCCACTCGTAGAAGCCGCTCGCCGGCACCAAGCAGCGCGAACGGCGGAAGGCGTCGCGGAACGCCGGGCGCTCGGCGAGCGACTCGCCGCGCGCATTGGCGAGCTTGTTGCCGATCGACGGATCCCTCGCCCAGTGCGGAATCAGGCCCCAGCGATGCTGGCGCGCGACGCGCTTCTTCTGCCCGTCGAGGCGCACGAGCGTGATCTCGCTGCCCGGGCAGACGTTGTAGCTCGTCTTGAATTCGGGCGCGGCTTCGAGCCCGAACTGCAGCGCGACGACCTCGGGATTGGCATGGAGCGCGTAACGGCCGCACATAACATGGAGGTTACAATGCGGGCCGGATGATCATCCAGTCGCTGCTGGACACCGACCTGTACAAGTTCACCATGATGCAGGTCGTGCTGCATCACTTTCCCGGCGCGCAGGTCGAGTACAAATTCAAGTGCCGCACGGAGGGCGTCGACTTCCGCCCTTACCTCGACGAGATCCGCGACGAGGTAGGCGCGCTCTGCAGCCTGCGCTTTCGCGACGCCGAGCTGCTGTACCTGCGGAGCCTCCGCTTCATGAAGTCCGACTTCGTCGACTTCCTGGCGCTATTCCAGTTCAACGAGAAGTACGTGCGCATCGGGCACGGCGATCATCCGGGCGAGCTCGACATCACGATCCGCGGGCCGTGGCTCCACACCATCATGTACGAGATCCCGGTGCTCGCCATCGTCTCCGAGGTGTACTTCCGGCGCACGCAGCCGCGCCCCGATCTCGACGAAGGCCGCCGGCGGCTGAAGGCGAAGATCGATCTCGTGCGCACGGTCGAGCGCGAGATGGACTTCAGGATCTCGGACTTCGGCACGCGCCGGCGCTTCTCGCTCGCCTGGCACGAGGAGGTGCTGCAGACCCTCAAGCAAGAAGTGCCCGAATATTTCGCCGGCACCTCCAACGTCTGGTTCGCGATGCGCAACGACCTGACGCCGCTCGGCACCATGGCGCACGAATACATGCAGGCCTGCCAGGCGCTCGGGCCGCGGCTGCGCGACTCGCAGACTTTCGCGTTCGACAAGTGGGCGCAGGAGTATCGCGGCGATCTCGGCATCGCGGTCGCCGACACCTATGGCACCGACGCCTTCCTGCGCGACTTCGACATGTACTTCTGCAAGCTGTTCGACGGCGCGCGCCACGACTCGGGCGATCCCTTCGACTGGGGCGAGAAGCTGATCGCCCACTACCGCAGGAACCGCGTCGATCCGCGCACCAAGCAGCTCATCTTCTCCGACCAGCTCTCGTTCCCCCTCGCCATCGCGATCGCGCGGCGCTTCCACGGCCGCGCGCATACCGCCTTCGGCATCGGCACCAACCTGACCAACGATCTGGGCTACGAGCCGATCAACATCGTCATCAAGATGACCGAGTGCAACGGCCAGCCGGTGGCCAAGGTGTCCGATTCCCCCGGCAAGACGGTCAGCAAGGACGCGGGCTACCTGCGCTATCTGCGCCAGGTGTTCGGCCTGGAACCCGCCGAGAAGATCTAGGAAAAGGGGTCAGAGCAATTTTCCAGTAACAAGTGAGCAGTTCAGTAGTTTCAGAAAAATTCCTGTGACTCCCTTTTCCCGTACTGCTGCAGCAGTGCTCGCGGCGTGCTTCGCGCTCAACATGTTCGGGCGCGGGCTGGGCGACACCTATGTCGTCTTCCTCTTGCCGCTCGAGCGCGAATACGGCTGGACCCGCTCGCAGCTCACCAGCGTGTATTCCATCTACCTGCTGATGCACGGCTTCACC
>DASXRW010000021.1:0-2440 GCA_036506355.1 Burkholderiales bacterium | reverse complement strand
GAGGGCGAATTCGGCCGCAGCGAGCCCGCCCTGCGCCTGGAAGCCTTCGGCGTAAAGCCCGCCCTGCAGGGCCGCGGGCTTGGCGCGGCGCTTTGCGCTGCCTTCGAGGCCGAGGCCGTGCGCCGCGGCATCGGCGAGATGCGCACCACGGCACTATGGCGCGAGCATGAACTGCTGCGTTTCCTCGATCACGCCGGCTATCGCATCGCCGGCAATCACGTGCTCGACTGTGCGCTCGCCGAGGCAGAGCTCGGCTCCTCGCGCGAGCAAGCGGTGGAACGCGAGGGGAACTACGACTTCGAGTCGCTCGCACGCGACGCGATCGAGGTCGGGCTGCTGCAGGACGGCGACCTCGAAGGCATCGCGCGCATCGACCGGCGGCTGACCGGCCGCGACCGGCGCGGCTACCTGTGCCGCAGCTTCGCGGAAGCGCGCGCCGATTCGGTGCTGCGCGTCTCGCTCGTCGCGCGGTCAGACGGCGCCATCGCCGGGTTCCTGATGGCGCGGCTCGACTACGGCGACTTTGGCCGCGCCGAGCCGGTGGCGGTGATCGACACGGTCGGCGTCGACCCGATGCGCGTGCGCCAGGGCATCGGACGCGCGCTGCTGTCGCAGCTGTTCGTCAACCTGTCCGCGCTCGGCGTCGAGCGCGTCGAGACCGCGGTCGCGCCGGGCAACCTCGAGCTGATGGGATTTTTCTACGGCGCGGGCCTGCGGCCCGCGGAGCGCCTCAGTTTCGTGAAGCGACTTTGAAGCGTCCCTGGAGCCGGCTGAAGTAATCCGCGTTCGAGCAGAGCGGCGTGCGGCCATACCTGCCGCGCCACTTGAGCCAGCGTGTGCAGGCAACGCTGTCGGGGCAGTGCAGGCAGTGCTGCGCCGCCTGCGCGAGGTCGCGATAGCCGCCGGCCTCCGCGTCCCGGAGCGACAGGCCGTACTGCTCCAGCATGCGGAAGAACGCGATCATGCGCTGCGCTCGAGAAGACCGGCGTTCGGGCAGCCGGCTGCCGGCAGGTCGATGCCTTCCGCGAGAAGTCGCCTGCACTGCGGCCGCGCGTCGCACATCTCGCAGCGCAGCTCGGCCTGGAACGCGGCGTGCCGCTCGACCTCGAGCTCGCGCCGACGCATGAAGCCCCACACGGGAAGCGCGTGCGCGCCGCCGGTGAGCCGCAGCCACGCGGGAAGCACGCCGAGCAGCGCGCCGCCGAGCGCGGCGATGATGAGCAGGACGATGAACGTGTTCGTGTCCAGGGTAATCATGCCGATACCTCCCTCTCAACCGTGCAGCGCGGCGTATTTCTCCGCGAGCTGCTCGGGCGTCTCGACGAAGTCGGGATGCTGCACGATGCAGTCCGACGGGCAGACGAGCTTGCATTGCGGCTCGTCCTTCGCGCCGACGCACTCGGTGCACTTCAGCGGATCGATCACGTAGAGCGGATCGCCGCGGGTGATCGCCTCGTTCGGGCATACCGGGACGCAGGCATCGCACAAGGTGCAGGCGTCGTTGATCGTCAATGCCATGGAATGTCTCCCGTTCTCATGCCGCCGCGCGCGATTGCAGCTCTTTCAGGCGCTCGTGGCGGAAGGCGCCCCACAGCGCAGCGCCGATCGCGCCGGCGTAGATCGAATCGGGATGGCTCATCGCCGTCAGGCCGGTGATCTTCTCGTTCACGAGCTCCTCCTGCAGCGCGGCGAGTAGCCCGGCGTCGAGCGCGAGGCCGCCGGTCAGCAGCACTGTGCCTTTCGTGATCCCGGTGACCTTGAGGAGCTTCACCAGGCGCGACGCCATCGAGAGATGGATGCCTTTAAGGATGTCGGGCGTGGCGATGCCGCGCGACACCATGTTGATCACGTCGGTTTCGGCGAGCACCGCGCAAATCGAGCTCACCTTCTCCGGGTTCTTGGAGCTCTGCGACAGCGGCCCGATCTCCTCGACCGCGACGCCGAGGTAGCGCGCGATGTTCTCGAGGAACTGGCCCGAGCCGGAAGCGCACTGGCTGGTCATCTTGTAGGCAAGCACCTTGCCGCGCTCGTCGATGTAGATGGCGCGGCCGTTCAGCGCGCCGATGTCGACCACCGCGCGCGCCTGCGCTTCGAGGAACACGCCGCCGCGAGCATGAGTGGTCATGGAGTAAAAGTGCCCCGTGGCGAACTTGACGTTCTCGCCTTCGCCGGTGGTGGCGATATAGGCCACGTCCTTTTCGTCGACGCCGGCCTCGCGCAGCGCTTCGTCGAAGGTCTGGCGGGCAAGCTCCATCGGGTCGCGCCGCCGGATGCGTTCGACGCGCTTCGCGAGCCACGCGCCGTCGCGAAACAGCACCGCCTTCACGGCGCCCGAGCCGATGTCGATGCCCGCGGTGCAGCTCATGCCGCCTCGCGCTTCTTCTCTTCGCGGTGCTCCACGGTCTTGCCCTCCTCGGTCACCGCGCGCCAGGCGAAGGTC
>DASXRW010000020.1:0-21818 GCA_036506355.1 Burkholderiales bacterium | reverse complement strand
GGGCAGAGCGAGCAGGTCATGCCCGAGACCTCGAACTGGGCGGTCTTCGGCTCCGCGGCGAACGCGGACATCGCAGCGGCAAGGAGCAGCAATGCTTTAAGCGAAGTGGCCATAGACGATCGGGAACAGGATCAGCGCCTTTGCCGACACCAGCGTCGCCCAGAACGCGATGCGCTGGTTGCGTCGCGTCGTTGGGCTGACGCACGCCGCATTGGGCGCGCAGGGTGCGCGTTTGAGGTACAGCCGGTAAAAGGCATAGGCGAACGCCGCGATCGCGAGGCCGACGAACACCGGGTAGAAGCGCTCGAGCGCGCGCAACTGGGCGACCCAGGCGCCGCCTACGCCGATCGCGACGAGCACGAGCGGAAGCACGCAGCACACCGAGGCGCCGAGCGCCGAAGCGGCGCCAGCGGCGATCGAAGCAGTTTCCGGGGCGGGACGATTCATATCATCTTGCAGCGTACACTCATTGAGAACGATTGAGGGCGGCCCCTATGCTGGCGGACATTCTCGGCAAGCTCATCCCCCGCGCGCAGTCGCGCGAGCTGCGTTCCGGGCAGTTTCTCTTCAAGCAGGGAGACCGCGCGGATTACATATTCGCCCTGGAGCAGGGGCAGATCATCCTGACCCGGTATCTGAGCAACGGCAAATCCGTCCCCATGCATGCCGCTCGCGCAGGGCAGACTTTTACGGAAGCGGCTTTGTTCTCGGACATCTATCATTGCAACGCCGTCGCTGGCGCAAAAAGCCGCGTGCGCATGTACGCCAAGCATGAACTCCTGGCCGCGTTCGGGCGCGATCCGTCGCTCGCGTTGCAGTATGTAGCGTCGCTGTCGAGAGAGGTGCAGCGGCTGCGCACCCATCTGGAATTGCACAGCATTCGTTCCGCGCGCGAACGGATCTTGCGCTTCCTGCAGTTGCAAGCCGGTCCCGATTCGGAATACGCCATCCAGGGCTCGCTCAAGGACCTGGCGACGAGCCTGGGTCTCGCCCACGAGACCTTCTATCGGGAGCTGGCGCGGCTGGAGAGCGGCAAGCTGATTGCCAGGCGCCGCGGCAGCATCCGGCTGCAAAAAACCGGCGCGGTATGAGCGCAGTCATATCTCGCCCCTGAAAGGCCGCGTACGGTGCATGCACTTCAACAAGGAGGTGCCATGCAACGCTCTCTCGCTCTCACCATCGTCGCCACTGCGCTGATCGCGGCGGCGCCACTCGGCCGCGCCCAGATGACCATGAAGGGCATGGAGATGAAAGGCGCCGGTCGCCCGTATGCGGGCCAGCAAGCGCGCGAAATCAAGGCGCTCTCGGCGGAAGAAATCGGGCAATACCTTTCGGGCGCCGGAATGGGCTACGCCAAGCCGGCCGAATTGAACGGCTATCCCGGACCCTCGCATGTTCTCGAGATTGCCGACGGGCTGGCGCTCACCCCGGAGCAGCGCAATGAAACCAAGGCCTTGATGCAGGCGCATAAGGAGGACGCAAGGGCCATCGGCGCGAAGCTGGTCGCCGCCGAGCGGGAGCTCGACGCGCTGTTCCGTTCAAAGAGCGCCGAACGTGCAGCGCTGGAGAAGGCGGTGAGCGCCGCGGCGCAGATGCAGGCGAGCTATCGCCTGTCGCACCTCGAGACCCATCTCCGCATGCGGGATTTGCTGACGCCGGAACAGATCGCGAAATACGATGTGCTGCGCGGCTACGCCGGCGGCAGCTCGGATCAGCAACAGCACGGCAAGCACTAGGCCGTCACCCCCGACTTTTGTTTTGCGCCGATTTCTTGCCCGGTGTGCGAGCCGTGCTCGTCGACGAACGGGTTGAGCAGCAGGCGATCGAGCCAGAGCTCGCGCGGTCCACGGAACGTTTCGATCCCGAGGGTCATCTGCGTGTGGCCCGCGGCGGGTTCGGCACGGTAGGTGCCGAACAGCCGGTCCCACCATGGCAGTGCGAAGCCGAAATTGCTGTTGGTTTCGCTCAGGCGTGCCGAGTGGTGGATGCGGTGCATGTCGGGAGTCACGATGAACCAGCGCAGCACGCGGTCGGCGCCAGGTGAAAGGCGGACATTCGTGTGGTTGAAAAGCAGCAGCGCATGGAACAGCGTCTCGAACAGGATGACCGCGAGCACCGGCGGACCCAGGACCAGGATGACGGCAAACTTGACCAGCGTGGAGAGCGCCATCTGCACCGGATGGAAACGCACGGCCGTGGTTACGTCGACGTCCAGATCCGCGTGGTGGACGCGGTGCATGCGCCAGAGCACCGGAGCGGTGTGGAACGCCAGATGAACCAGATACACGGCCAGATCGAACGCCGCCAGCGACGCGAGGATTGCCAGCACGTAGGGAACCGGGAACATGTTGAAGAGACCTGTGCCGCGCTCATTGAGAAACACCGCCAGAGCAACCGCGGCCACCGGAAACAGTACTCGCACCATCACCATGTTCACGGCGGCCAGCGCCAGGTTATTCGTCCAGCGGACCCGCTTCGAGCTTTGCGGCGCCCGCCGCGGCGCGAAAAACTCGCAAGCGGCCAAGGCGACCAGCGTGCTCAAAAGCAACCCGAGTCGGATCGCGGATTCCTGTGCGAGAAGAAATGCGTCGAGTGACATGGAAATCCTCCGGCATGGCCGTGTTGACTTGAGGCCATGTATACCGCCGCAGGAATCGCCAGTCCGTCACAGATGTTACGAGGGGAGGCTACTTGCCTTCGGAAATCCGCTGCAGCATGGCCAAGTCGCGGATTCGAATGAATTCGCGATCGACATCTATCGCGCCGGCGCGGGCGAGGCTGGTCAGGCTGCGGGAGATATGCACGCGCACGGTACCCACAATGGCAGCGAGCTCCTCTTCGGGAAACCGGTCGCGTGAGAGCCGGATCTCCCCGCCTGTCGCCGCGCGCTCGGCCACAGCGGCTTCGTAGAGATGCTTCGCCAGCCGCGCCGTGGCCGTCTTGAGCGCGAGATCCTCGGCAAGATCGACCAGGTGCGACAGGTGCTCGCCTGCCGTGGCCATCAGCTTGAGCCCGATGGAAGGATGCTCGCGTACCAGACGGTGCACCGTGCCCATATCCAGCAGCTGCAGCCGCGTCTCCGTCGCCGCCTTCGCACTCACGATGTGCCGGCCGGTGGTGAACGCGGACGCAATGCAGAACGTGTCTCCCGCGGCATCGAAGACCTTGAGGACCTGCTCACGCCCCTCGGGGTTGACCCGGTAGAACTTCACCCGCCCCGATTCGAGGATGCGCAAGTCGACGCACGGATCTCCCTCCATGAATACGGTTTCCCCGGCCGAGAGCAATTTAGGCCTGCAGCGGGCGGCAATGGCTTCCAGAACCGCGGGGCCAAGATCGGCAAAGTACGGAATGGCGGCTAGCAAGTTCATCGGTGAGCCACGGCGAAGATCACTTCGGGACGGTAGACGAGTTCCTCCGGAGATAACCTGCGAAGGCGCTCTTCCACTTGCGCGCGGCATCGCGCCTGCGCTTCGGTCGCGAGGCTGGGCAGGCGGCGGCTGGCCAGCCCGCAGCGCAGTTGGACCGTAAGCAGTGATTCCGCCGTGAACCGGTGCTCGGCGCGCCTGTGCTGCGTGCGCACTCCGGTGAATCCCGCTTCGCGCAGGAGAGCGTCGACCTTTGCCCCGGTGTTCATGCGCTTGTGCTGCATGATGCTCGGATCGCGCGGGTCCTGCGCGGCGCCGGCGGCGTTCAGCGCCTCGCGCCAGATCGCGGCACCCGGCGGGCCCGGATCGTCGCCCCAGGTCACGGCGCCGATCTGCGCTCCCGGGCGCAGGACGCGGCGCAGCTCGCGTAGTCCTTCGAGCGGATTCGGGAGATGAAACAGTACGAAGATGCACACTGCGACATCGAAGGCAGCATCCGCAAAGGCGAGCCCCTGCGCGTCCATCACCGCGAGATGCGCGACACCACGAGCCCGCGCGACCCGCAGCATTCCCTCCGAGCGATCAACTCCCATGATGCGGGCATGGGGCGCGCGACGGCTCAAGTCATCGAACAGCTCACCCGTGCCGGCACCGACATCGAGAATGGCGCGCGCCTGCGCGAGCGGCAGCATCTCGAGCATCGGTAGGCCCATTGGCCTGATGACCGGGCTCCATAGGCGGGAGTAAGCGTCGGCAAATGCCGAGTATTCAGCGGCCAGCTGCGGCGTCGCGTACACGGCAAATCCTGCGGGGCGGTGCCGGCTCCGACTAGGTCGTGGATTCGACCGGAAGGCCGCCCAGCCGCCACTCCGGCAGGCCTGCTTCCAGCCGGCGGGCCTTCATCCCTTTCTTGCGCAGCAGCGCGACAGCGTCATAGGACATCAAGCAGTACGGTCCGCGGCAGTACGCGACGATTTCGCGCCGCTTGGGAAGCTCCTTGATCCGCTTCTCAAGCTCATGAATGGGGATGTTGATCGCGCCGGGCAGATGTCCGGCGGCGTACTCCTCGGGCGGACGCACATCGAGCACCGTCACGAGGCCTTTGCGCGCGCGCGCGAGCAATTCCTTCGCTGGAACCGGTTCGAGCTCGTCTTTGTGCGCAAAGTAAAGCCGCACGATGCGTTCCACTTCGGCGACATGCGCTGCGCCGACCCGGCCGACCGCGGATACGAGCGCCACCACCTCGTCCCCGGCCAGACGGTAATAGACGTAGAGCCCCTGCTTGCGCCCGAGAATCAGCCCCGCCTGACGCAGCTTCTGCAGGTGCTGCGAAGTGTTCGCGACGCTCGCACCGCTCAGGGTCGCGAGCTGCTCGACCGTGCGTTCGGACTGCGCCAGCAGCTCGAGGAACTCGATCCGTGTCGGGCTGGATAAGGCCGTGCCGATGCGCGCGAGGTTGGCAAAGACCTCCCGCTTTGGATTGGTTGACATGTCTCTTCCCATAAGTCTAGTATTCAATAGATCACTTGAATAGTACCCCAACAGCATGACATCGGAAGCCGTCGTACGGCTCGCAGCATTCTCGGCGGTGTTCGCGGCCGTGGCGCTGTGGGAGCTCGCCGCGCCACGGCGCCGGCCGGTCTTCAGCCGCCGCGAGCGCTGGCCTCACAACCTGGGGCTATTGCTCGTTGACGCCATTGTGCTGCGCGTTCTGGCGCCCGGCGCAGCGGTCGCGGTCGCGCTCCTCGCCCGAGAGCGAGGCTGGGGCTTTCTGAATCTCCTCGCTCTCGCCCCGGCGCTCGCCTTCGTAGTGGCGGTGGTCCTGCTCGATCTGGTGATCTACTTTCAGCACGTCATGTTCCATGCCGTACCGACCCTTTGGCGGCTGCATCGTGTCCACCACGCCGATCTCGAGTTCGATTTGACCACCGGCACGCGGTTTCACCCGATCGAAATCCTGATCTCCATCGTCATCAAATGCTCGGCGGTGGCCGTGATCGGCGCGTCTCCGGCCGCGGTCCTGGTATTCGAGGTGCTGCTCAATGCGACGGCCATGTTCAATCATGCCAACGCCTCGCTGCCGCGCGCAGTCGACCGGTGGCTTCGCTGGTTGCTGGTCACGCCGGACATGCACCGCCTGCACCACTCGATCGAGTACGACGAGTCCTCGAGCAATTTCGGCTTCAACCTTCCTTGGTGGGACCGCCTGTTCGGTACTTACAGGGCACAGCCACGCCTTGGCCACGACGCCATGACGATCGGCGTCGACGCCTTTCGATCGGCGGATGACCTGCGCCTCGACCAGCTGCTCATCCAGCCCTTCCGCAACACGCCCGGGCAATACCCCATCAACCGCCGGCACGCGCCGGGCTGATTTTCATTTCACCAGCAGGACCGGCACTTCCGAGAGGTTCATCACCTTGTTGGCGGTCGAGCCGATCCACTTCGCCGGCGTGCCGACGCAGATCACGTCGGCGCGCGACTGCTTGGCGTGCTTGACGATGACCTCGGCGGGATCGCCGACCAGAACGCGCGGCTCATAGCGCAGGCCCGCGCGCTCGAGCAGCTTCTTCGCCTCCGCGAGCGCCTGCTCGCCCTCTTCCTGGTAGTAGCGCTCGATCTGCGCTTTGCCGACGGCGACGCCCATGCGCGGCAGCTTCGGCACCGGACGGTGCACCGTGACGAGCTCGACCTGCGGCTTTTCGCGATACCAGTCGGCGTGGTCGATCACGCACTTCACCGCGTCCAGGGAATGCGCCGTGCCGTCGACCGCGAGCAGGATTTTCATGCGCGCATTCTACGACTTGGTGTACCTTAGGCCGGCTTGTTCAAGCACATCCTCATTCCAACCGACGGCTCGGCGCTTGCCGCCAAAGGCATCAGGGCCGGCGTCAAGCTCGCGGCCAAGCTTGGCGCAAGAGTCACTGGCGTTTATGTCATCCAGCCGTACACCGCGCCCATGTATGCGGACGCGGCGATGTACGTGCCGGCCTCGGCATTCGACGATTACGACAGGGCGAGCAAGGCGCAGGCGAAAAAAGCGCTCGCCGCGATCGCGCGCGCCGCGGCAAGCGCCGGCGTGCGCTGCGCGGGCCGCGTCGTCGAGGACCTGCAGCCCTGGCAGGGCATCCTCAAGGCTGCGCGCAAGGGCAAGTGCGACGCCATCGCCATGGCCTCGCACGGGCGCGGCGGGCTCGGCGGGGTGATCCTCGGCAGCCAGACGGCGCGCGTGCTCGCGCATTCGAAGATTCCGGTGCTCGTCCTCCGATAGGTTTCAGCCTGGGGTTGTAGTGCAAACTGCGATATACCCCTCGCGCTTGCTTCGATAAGTTGCACAGACGCGTCCCGGGGAGGATCGCTGCATGAACCGCAAGCGGGTTGCTGCCCTTCTTTTGCTTGCCTTTGCGGACAGCGCCAACGCGGCGAGCCTGCTGGCCGCGCGGGAGCTCGCCGACCTTTCGCTCGAGCAACTCGCGAACATCACTGTGAGCTCGGTATCCGGGCGCGAGGAGCCGCTCTCGGGCGCGCCGGCATCGGTTTACGTTATTACCGGGGACGACATCCGCCGCGCAGGCGCGACCAGCATTCCCGAGGCGCTGCGGCTCGCGCCGAACCTGCAGGTCGCGCACATCGATGCGAACCAGTGGGCCATCAGCGCGCGCGGCTTCAACACCACGCTCGCCAACAAGCTCCTCGTGCTGATCGACGGACGCACGGTCTACACGCCGCTCTTCTCCGGCACGTTCTGGGAAGCGCAGGACGTGATGCTCGAGGATATCGAGCGCATCGAAGTGATCAGCGGCCCCGGCGCGACGCTGTGGGGCGCCAATGCCGTGAACGGCGTCATCAACATTCTCACGCGCTCCTCAGCGGCGACTCAGGGAATGCTGGCGAGCGCTTCCATCGGCACGAACGACGGCCAAATAGCGATGCGCTACGGCGGGCACCTGGCGGGAGCGACGTACCGCATCTACGCGAAGAACGTCCGCCGCGACGCCACGGCCCTCGCGAACGGCGTCTCCAATCGCGACGATGCCGAGCACACGCAGGTCGGTTTTCGGTCCGATTGGGAACATGCCGGTGACCGCTTCACGTTGCAGGGCGATGCCTATACAGCGGAAGCGAACCAGGTGCCGGCCGCGCGCGAGTACAGCGGCTTCAATCTCATCGGGCGCTGGACGCGCGATCTCGGAGAAGGCGCCCGGCTGCGTACCCAGCTCTACTTCGACACTACGGACCGCAACCATCCGGGCACCTTCCGCGAGAGCCTCGATACCTACGACTTCGAACTGCAGCACACCCTCAGGCCGCGCGGCAGCCATCGCCTGCTGTGGGGACTGGGGCTGCGCGAGCACCGCGACCAGGTCGAGAACAGTCCGACGATCGCGTTCCTGCCGCCGAACCGGCGGCTCGAACGCCACCACGTCTTCGTGCAGGACGAGATCGCCCTGCGCCGCGATCTCGATTTCACGCTTGGCGCGAAGCTCGAAACGAACACTTACACCGACGGCGAGTTCCTGCCGAGCGCACGGCTCGCATGGCGCCCCAGCGCATCGCAGCTCGTGTGGACGGCGCTCTCGCGCGCGGTACGCGCGCCTTCGCGCGTCGACCGCGACCTCTTCAGCCCGGCGAACCCGCCGTTCGTGCTCGCGGGCGGCGCGGAATTCCGCTCCGAAGTCGCGAATGTCTTCGAGCTCGGCTACCGCGCGCAGCCGTCGGCGCGCCTGTCGTATTCGGCAACCGCTTTCCATCACGACTACAAGCATCTGCGCACGCTGGCGCCGTCGCCGGGCGGACTCATGGTGGCGAACGACCGCGAAGGCACGGTGTACGGCGTGGAAAGCTGGGGCACGTGGCGGCCGCAGGACTGGTGGCGCCTCTCGGCGGGCCTGACGCGGCTTCACACGGCGTTCAGCCTTCGGCCCGGCGCGGTGGATTTTCAGGGCGCCGCATCCGAACGCGCCGATCCGAACGGCTGGTGGAAGCTGCGCGCCGCGTTCGATCTTGGCGCGGCGAGCGAGCTCGACATCTTGACGCGCCACTACGGGGCGCTCGATACGCGCGATGTACCCGCTTATACGGCGGTCGACGCGCGCTACGCCTGGCGTGCCGCCCGGCGCGTCGAGCTTTCCCTTGTCCTGCAGAACGTCTTCGACCGCGGCCACGTCGAATGGGCCCCGGGCGCCGACTGGGGCCGCGCCGCGATCGCCAGAATCAAGGTCGAGCTGTAGGTGACACGCAGCTTCCTCATCCTCTGCTGGCTGCTGTTCGCGCCGCTGGAGGTGTCGGCGCAGGCGCTCGAGCACGAGCTGAAGGCAGCGTACCTGTTTCGCTTTCTCTCCTTCATCGAATGGCCCACGCTGCGGGCCGACGCGCCGCTCACCATCGGCGTGATGGGCGCGGACGACGTGCTCGCCGAGCTGCAGGACATCGTGCCTGGCCGCATGGTGCAGGGCCGGGCCATCAACGTGCGGCGTGTGCGCGAAGGAGAATCGCTTGCCGGCCTGCAGATGCTGTTCGTCGGCCGCGCGGCGTCCGCGGCGCTGCCGAGGCTGCCGCAGGCGCAGGGGCAGGTGGTGGTGAGCGATGCCGACGGCGCGCTCGACCGCGGTGCGGCGATCGGCTTCGTGCGCAGCGAAGGACGCGTGCGGTTTCACGTGTCGCTGGACGCCGCCGACCGGCAGGGTGTGAGCATCAGCTCGCGCATGCTCAGCGTGGCGGAGCACGTGCGCGGCCGCCGCCTTTAGCGCCGTGGACTTCCTCCGCAATTCGGTGCGGCGCAGAACCATGGCGATCGTGCTCGCCACGACGCTGGTCGCGCTCCTCGTCAACGGGGTGGCGCTGCTCGGCTATGAAGCGAGCGCCTTGCGCGACGCGCATATCGCCGACTTTCGCATGCAAGCGGAGATCATCGGCCGCGCCAGCGTTGCGGCGATCGCCTTCAACGACCGCAAGGCCGCCTCCCACGATCTGATGCTGCTGCGCGCGCGCGAAGACATCGACGCGGCGGCGATTTACGACGCCAAAGGCGCGCTCTTCGCGGAATATGCGCGCTCCGGCTACGCCGAGCCGCCGCGCAGCGCGGCAGCGGCGGGGCATCGCATCGAGGGCGACAACGTCGCCCTTTTCCATCCGGTCGTCGAGCAGGGCGAGGCGGTCGGCATGGTTTACCTGAGCGGACGCACCGGACTGCGCGACCGGCTGCTCGGCTATCTCGCCATCCTCGGCGGCGTCATCGCCCTTGCGCTCGGCGTGGCCTGGGCGTTCTCGGTATGGCTGCAGCGCTCCATCACCGTACCGATCCAGCACGTCGCGGCCGCGGCGCGGCAAGTCGTCGAGCGCCGCGATTTTTCGGTGCGCGCACGCAAGACCACCGAGGACGAGATCGGGATGCTCGCCGACGCGCTCAACAACATGCTGGCCGACCTGGAGCGCGAGATCAGCGAGCGCCGCGAAGCCGAAGGCGCGCTGAAGGTCGCCGACCGGCGCAAGGACGAGTTCCTGGCGACGCTGGCGCACGAGCTGCGAAACCCGCTCGCGCCGATTCGCAACGCGCTCTATCTGCTGAAGACGGCCAAAAACGACGAGCCGGTGGCCGCCGAGGCGCGCGCGATCATCGATCGCCAGGTGAACCAGATGGTGCGGCTGGTCGACGACCTGCTCGACGTATCGCGCATCACCACGGGCAAGCTCGCCCTGCGGCGCGAGACGGCGGACCTGCGCGATATCGCGCGCAACGCGCTCGAGGCCACCGAGCCGCTCGCGCGCGCGCGACAGCTCGACCTGCGCGTCGACCTGCCCTCCTCCAGCGCGCCGATCAACGCGGACGCGACCCGGCTCGCGCAGGTCTTCATTAATCTGTTGAGCAACGCGGTGAAGTTCACCGATGCGGGAGGCCGGATCGCTTTCAGCGCGGCCCTCGATGGCCCGGATGTCGTCGTCAAGGTCGCCGACACCGGCATCGGCATCGCGCCGGAGATGCTCGACAAGCTGTTCGAGATCTTTACCCAGGCCGACCAATCGCTCGAGCGCTCGGCCGGCGGCCTGGGCGTCGGGCTGTGGCTTTCGCGCGGGCTGGTCGAGCTCCACGGCGGCACTGTCGTCGCCCGCAGCGAAGGCCTCGGGCGCGGCGCGGAGTTCATCGTGCGCGTGCCGGGGATCGCGCTTTCACAAGAGCCCGTGGCGGGCGATGCGCGCGGAGCCGGCCGCGCCCCGCCGGCGGCCAAGCGCAGAATCCTCCTCGTGGATGACAACCTGGACTTCGTCAACACCTTCGCGGCAATGCTGCGGGGCCTTGGCGAGGACGTGCACGTCGAGCACGACGGCGAGGCCGCACTCACGGCCGCGGCGCGCCTGCGCCCGGAGATCGCCTTCCTCGATATCGGGTTGCCGAAGATGAACGGCTATGACCTCGCGCGCAGCTTGCGCCGGCGTCCCGAGACCGCGCACAGCATGCTCGTCGCGGTGACGGGTTGGGGGCAGCCCAAGGACCTAGAGGCGGCGAAGGACGCAGGCTTCGACGAGCACATGGTCAAGCCGGTCGACCTGGACCGCGTCCTTGGGATTCTCGGGCGCGCCGGCCCGCGCCTTTAACTCAGGCACCAAAGCCCCCATGTACTAGGCGTCGGCCGAGATGCGCTCCGCGATGCGCGCGGCGAGCTCCGAGGCGCTCTCACCATCCGCCCCGAGGGTGAAATGGCGCTGCGCCCTCACGCCGTGACCGGCAAGCCAGTGCTGCGTGCAGTGCTTGGCGCAGCCGTCGAGCGCGTAGACCGGGAAGCGCGAGCGCGCGGTCGAGGTGAGCTGCCAGTAGTTGCACGCGGGCGCGCCGATCCAGTGCGATTCGGCGAGCCGCTGCTGGTCGAGGATCGTGCCGACGTCGCGCGCGGTCTGGCCGAACTCCGGGCAGCCCTGGCAGGCAAAGAGCACCGGCATCGGCCGCAGCACCACCGTCATGCGCTCTTGGCGCGCCGCGCGGCCATGCTTTTCGCGAGACGCGCGCGCTCTTCCGTGGTCAGAGTTTCCTTCGCGAACGGGAGAAGCGATGCGCTTTCCGCCGCCATGTGTCGGCGATAGAGCCAGGCGAAGCGCGCCACCTCCTCGATGTCGAGGCGCGCGCCGCGCGCGAGCGCAATCGACTGCAGGCGATCGCGCAGGCGCGACCACTGCTCGTCCATCGTCGCGTGCTCCCCCTCGATGTCGTTGATGAGCGCCGCGATCTCGGGGCGGCCGCGCTCGCCGGCGAGCGTGCGCAGCAGCGGAAACAGGTCCTCGTCCTCGTCGCGGTGGTGCTGGAAAGCGGAAGTGTCGAAGTAGTGGATCAGGAAGCGCGCGCTGTCGCGCGCCTGCGCGTCGGCGCCATGCGTCGCGACGTGCTCGCTCAGGTTCTCCAGCGCGCCGAGCTGCGCGTCGATGCGGCCGTGGGCTGCCGCGAGCAGCTCCAGCGGATCGTCGAATGCCGGGCGGCTGGCGATGCCGTACATGGGAGCGCTAGAGGGCAACGATGCGCTCGTGAAGCGCGAGACGCAGCCGCAGGTACTCGCCGACGACGATGGCGGCCGGGTATAAGACCTCCTCCTCCATGCGGGCGTGGTTGATCAGCTTTTCGGCGAACTCGACGTAGTCGATGCGCTGCGCGGCGCGCGCGGCGGCGAGGAAGTGATGGAGCTCGTCGTGCTCGAGGCGCAGAGATTGCGGGATCTGGATACGCATACCGCCACGATAGGGCGCAGCGCCCGCCTGGATTTGATCCTGCTCAAAGACGCGCCACCGTCGGCGCCCACAATGGGCGCATGTTGTTCAAGCCACGGCGGCTGAGGCTCTTCGACATGCTGCGCCGGCGCGGCGCCATGCTGCCGCAGCCGCCCGATCGCGACGCCCGTGCGGCCGTGCAGCGTTGCGACGCCTGCAACGCCAAGGCGCTATGCGACGAATATCTCGCGGGGCAGAATTCCGCCGCCGGCCGCAGCTTCTGCCCGAATGCGCCTTACGTCGAGTCTCTGCGCGAGGGCCGGCTCAAGTTCTAGCCTTGCACCCGGCCGACAAGCTAAGCATGCGGCAGGGCGTCGCCGGTTGGCTTGAGATGGATCAATTGCCGGCCGCGGCAGGGGTGTACGGTTCCCGCAACATCGCCCAATAAGGAGGGGATCATGCTTTTCCGCATGCTGTTGGTGGCGCTCGCCATCCCGCTCGCCGCGCAGGCGCAGTCCGAGCCGATTCGCATCGGCGCTTTCCTTTCGGTGACCGGCCCGGCGGCTTTCCTCGGCGACCCGGAGCAGAAGACGCTCGAGCTCTACGTCGACAAGCACAACGCCGGCGGCGGCGTGCTCGGACGCAAGCTGCAGCTCATTTCCTACGATTCGGCAGGCGACGCCGAGAAGGCGCGCGGCTACGTGAAGCGCCTGATCGAGCAGGACCACGTCGACCTGCTGGTCGGCGGTTCGACGACCGGCGAGACCATGGCCGCCGTACCGCTCGCGGAAGCTGCGGGCGTGCCGTTCATCTCGCTCGCCGGCGCGGTGGTGATCATCGAGCCGGTGAAACGCTGGGTGTTCAAGACCCCGCATACCGACCGCATGGCCTGCGAGAAGATTTTCGCCGACATGCGCGCCCGCGGCGCAACGCGCGCGGCGCTCATCTCGGGCACCGGCGGCTTCGACCGCTCGATGCGCGCCGAATGCCTGAAGGTCGCCGCGAAGTACGGCGTCGACATCGTCGCCGACGAAACTTACGGCGCGGGCGACACGGACATGACGGCGCAGCTCGCCAAGATCAAGGGCGTGCCCGGCGTGCAGGCGGTGCTCAACGCGGGCTTCGGCCAGGGACCGGCGATCGTGACCAAGAATTACCGCCAGGTCGGCCTCGGCTTGCCGCTGTACCAATCGCACGGCGTTGCCTCCAAGCAGTATGTCAAGCTTTCCGGCGATGCCGCCGAAGGCGTGCGGCTGCCCGCTGCCGCGCTGCTCGTCGCGGAGACGCTGCCCGAGAACGATGCGCAGAAGAAGGTCGTGCTCGCCTACAAACGCGACTACGAGACGCGGTTCAAGCAGGAAGTCTCGACCTTCGGCGGTCATGCCTACGACGGGCTGATGCTCGCGCTCGAGGCAATACGGCGCGCCGGCTCGACCGACAAGGCGAAGGTGCGCGATGCGCTCGAATCGATCCGCGGCTACATGGGCACCGCCGGCGTGGTCAACATGTCGGCGCAGGACCACATGGGCCTGGATCTCACGGCGTTCCGCATGCTCGAGGTCAGGGACGGTGACTGGGCCCTCGTGAAGTGAGGCTGGCGTGAGCGCGCAGCTCGCCCAGTCCCTGCTTTCGGGGCTCACGGTCGGCGCGGTCTACGCGCTGGTGGCGCTGGGCTTCGCGATCATCTACAACGCGAGCCACGTCATCAACTTCGCCCAGGGCGAGTTCGTGATGATCGGCGGCATGGCCGCGGCCGGCTTCGTCGAGGCCGGCCTGCCGCTGCCGCTCGCGGCGCTCGCCGCCGTCGCCCTCGCCATGCTGGTGGGGCTTGCCCTCGGCAAGCTCGCCATCGAGCCGGCGCGCGACGCCTCGGTGGTGACGCTCATCATCATCACCATTGGCGCCTCGATCCTGCTGCGCGGCCTGGCGACGCTCGTCTGGGACAAGAAGATCCACGCCCTGCCGGCGTTCAGCGGCGAGCGGCCGATCGCCCTCGGCGGCGCAACGCTGCTGCCGCAGGTGCTGTGGGTGCTCGGCGTGACGGCGCTCGCCGTCGCGGCTCTCTGGTGGTTCTTCAACCGCACGCTCGCCGGCAAGGCAATGCTGGCGGTGTCCTACAACCGCCTCGCGGCCCGGCTCGCCGGTATCAGCGTGCGGCGCGCGCTGCTCGTCTCCTTCAGCCTGTCCGCGGCGCTCGGCGCGCTCGCCGGCGTGCTGATCGCGCCGATCTCCTTTACCGCGTGGGACTCGGGCGTGATGCTCGGGCTCAAGGGCTTCGCCGCGGCGATCCTCGGCGGCCTGGGCAGCGGTCCGGGCGCGATCGCCGGCGGGCTCGCGCTCGGCCTGATCGAATCGCTCGGCGCGGGCTACCTCTCCTCGGCCTACAAAGATGTCTTCGCTTTTCTCATCATCCTCGCAGCGCTCGTCTTCCTCCCGAACGGCCTCGCCGGCCGCGGTTCGGCCGAGCGCGTCTAGAGGAGGACTCGCGGCTCTCGCCGTCGCGCTGGCGCTGCTGCCGCTCGTGCTGCCGAACAACTACACCTACGAGGTGGCGATCCTCGTCGGGCTGAACGCCATCGCCTGCGTCGGCTTGAACCTGCTCATCGGCTACGCCGGCCAGATCAGCCTCGGCCACGCCGGTTTCGTCGGCCTGGGCGCCTACGGCTCGGCGCTGCTTGCCGCACGGTATGGCTGGCCGCCGCTGCTTGCGCTCGTCACCGCCACGGCGGCGGTCGGCGCGCTCGCCTGGATCATCGGCCGCCCGATCCTGCGCCTTCGCGGCCACTACCTCGCGATGGGCACGCTCGGCTTCGGCATCATCGTCTCCGTGGTGCTCGCCACCGAGGACCGCTTCACCGGCGGACCCGACGGCATGGCGGTGCCGCCGCTCACGCTCGCCGGCTTTGCCGTCTCCGGAGAGCGAACCTGGTACTGGATCGTGGCGGGAGCGCTGCTCGCCGCGGTGTGGCTGGCGCAGAACCTGATCGAGTCGCCGCGCGGGCGCGCCTTGCGCGCACTGCACGGCTCGGAAGTCGCCGCAGCCGCGCTCGCCATCGACCCGGCGCAGCACAAGCTTGGCGCGTTCGTCCTCTCGGCGCTGTTCGCCGCGGCGGCCGGCGGCCTCACGGCGCACTACGCCGGCTTCATCACGCCGGCCAAGGCTTCGTTCCTGCACTCGATCGAGCTCGTCACCATGGTGGTGTTCGGCGGCATGGCATCGGGCTTCGGCGCGGTGGTCGGGGCCGCGGTGCTCACCACGCTGCCGCAGCTTCTCACGGTCTTCAAGGAGTACGAGATGGTGCTGCTCGGCGCGGTGCTGATGCTCACCATGATTTTCATGCCGCGCGGCCTGGTGCCGACACTGGAGAAGGCGCTTGCTGCTGCGCGCGGAAAATCTCTCTAAGCGCTTCGGCGGCGTCGCCGCCGTCGAGGATATCGGGCTCGAGCTCGAGCCGGGCGCGGTGCACTCGGTGATCGGGCCGAACGGCGCCGGCAAGACGACGTTCGTGAACCTGCTCTCGGGCCTCTACCGCCCCGACCGCGGCCGCATTTTCGTCGATCGGCAGGAGCTCACCGGACGCGCGCCCCACGAGTTCGCCGCTGCGGGCATCGGGCGCACGTTCCAGAACCTGCAGGTGTTCTTCAACATGAGCGCGCTCGAGAACGTGATGGCCGGGCGCTGGCGCCACGAGCGCTGCAGCGTCGCGGCGGCGCTGCTGCGGCTGCCGCGCATCGCGCGCGCCGAGCGCCGCTGCCGCGAGCTGGCGCTCGAGCTGCTCGAGTTCGTCGGCCTCGCGCGCTGGGCGGCGATGCGCTCGGACGCCATGCCCTACGGCGCGCTCAAGCGCCTGGAGATCGCGCGCGCGCTCGCGGCCGAGCCGCGGCTGCTGCTGCTCGATGAGCCCGCGGCCGGACTGAACGCCGTCGAGACGCGCGAGATCGACCGCCTGATCCGCGAGATCGCGGCGCGCGGCACGACGGTCGTGCTGGTCGAGCACAACATGAAGCTCGTGATGGAAGTGTCGCAGCACGTGATGGTGCTCGACTACGGGCGCAAGCTCGCCGAAGGCGATCCGCGCAGCGTCAGCGCCGATCCGCGCGTCATCGAGGCCTACCTCGGATGCTCGACGTAAGAAACCTCCAAGCGCGCTACGGGCGCATCCCGGCGCTCAAGGGCATCGACCTCGAGCTGCGCGCCGGCGAGCTGGTCGCCCTGGTGGGCGGCAACGGCGCCGGCAAGAGCACGCTGCTGCGCGCGCTTTCGGGCGTGCATCCGTCCTCGGGCCGCGTGCTGCTCGACGGCGAGGATGTGAGCCGCGCCGCTCCCGAGCGGCGCGTGAGCCTCGGCATGGTGCAAGTGCCGGAAGGCAGGCAGGTATTCGGCCCGCTCACGGTCGAGGACAACCTGCGCCTGGGCGCTTACCGGCGCGCGCGCCGCAACACGGCGCGAGCGCTCGATCGCGTCTACCAGCTCTTCCCGGTGCTCGCCGAGCGCCGTCAGCAGCCGGCCGGCATGCTCTCCGGCGGACAGCAACAGATGCTCGCCATCGGCCGCGCGCTGATGGCCGAGCCACGCCTGCTGCTGCTCGACGAGCCGAGCATGGGCCTTGCGCCGCGCCTGGTCGCGGAGATCTTCGCCTGCGTGCGCGCCCTGCGCGCCGCCGACACGGCGCTGCTCCTCGTGGAGCAGAACGCGCGTGCCGCGCTCGCCATCGCCGACCGCGGCTACGTGCTCGAGACGGGCCGCATCGTGCTCACCGGCACCGGCGCCGCGCTCCTCGAGGACCCGAACGTGCGCTCGGCCTACCTCGGCCTTTAACCTGGATCAAGCCGCCCCTTGCCTTCCCATGCTCGGATAACACCATGAAAACCTCCCTGCAGACCGGCCTCACCGCCAAGCGCTTCTTCACCGTCGCGCGCGAAAGCACCATCGCCTTCATGGGCGAGGACGCGCGCGTCTACGCCACGCCGATGCTGGTGCGTGACATCGAGATCGCGTGCCGCGAGCTGCTGCTCGAGCATCTCGAGCCGGACGAAGACTCGGTCGGCACCAAGGTGGACATCGAGCACCTCGCGCCCACGCTCCTCGGCATGAAGGTCGCGATCGACGTGAAGCTCGCCGGGCTCGAGGGGCGCGCCGCGACTTTCGAGGTCAGCGCCTCCGACGGCGTCGACGCGGTCTGCCGCGGGCGCCACGGGCGCTTCATCGTCAGCATCGAGCAGACGCGCCAGCGCCTGAAGAAGAAGCAGGCAAAGATGTGAAGCGAGTTCCGACCTACTGCTACCAGTGCGTGGCAGGCCCTGACCTGTTGACGGTCAAGGTCTGCGACGGCGTGGCGAGCGAGGTCGAGCCGAACTTCGCCGCGGCTGCGGTGCATCCGGGCGGCGGCAAGGTCTGCGTCAAGGCCTACGGGCTGGTGCAGAAGACCTACCACCCCGACCGCGTGCTGCAGCCGATGAAGCGCACCAACCCGAAGAAAGGCCGCCACGAGGACCCGGGCTTCGTGCCGATCTCCTGGGACGAAGCGCTCGGCCTCGTGGCCCAAAAGCTCAACAGCATTAGAGCGAGCGGCCTGCTCGACGAATCGGGCTATCCGCGCGTCGCGGCGAGCTTCGGCGGCGGCGGCACGCCGCAGTCCTACATGGGCAGCTTCCCGGCGTTCCTCGCCGCCTGGGGCCCGATGGACATGGGCTTCGGCTCCGGCCAGGGCGTGAAGTGCTATCACTCCGAGCACCTGTACGGCGAGTTCTGGCATCGCGGCTTCACCGTCTCGCCGGATACGCCGCTCACGAACTACCTGATTTCCTGCGGCGCGAACGTCGAAGCTTCGGGCGGCGTCGCCGGCGTCTGGCGCCATGCCGAGGCGCGCAGCCGCGGCATGAAGCGCGTGCAGGTCGAGCCGCACCTTTCGGTGACGGGCGCCTGCTCGGCCGAGTGGCTGCCGATCAAGCCGAAGACCGACGCCGCGTTCCTCTTCGCCCTCGCCCACGTGCTGCTGCACGAGGAGCCGCGCGCGCGCCTCGACCTCGAGTTCCTCTTCCGGCATACCTCGTCGCCCTATCTCGTGGGGCCGAACGGCTTCTACCTGCGCGATCGCGAGACGCGCCAGCCGATCGTTGCGCTCTCGCTGGAAGGCCGCTTCCCGGTCGACGCGGTCGAGATCGGCCCCGACGGCGAGCTGCTCGCGCAGGGCGAGCTCGAGGGCGAAACGGCGTTCAGCAAGCTGGTGTCGCACCTGCGGCCCTATTCGCCGGAATGGGCCGAGCGCATCTGCGACATCAAGGCGGCCACGATCCGCGGCGTCGCGCGCGAATACCTCGACGCGGCCTGCGTCGGGCGGACGATCGACATCGAAGGCCGCACGCTGCCCTATCGCCCGGTCGCCATCAGCCTCGGCAAGACGGTGACCAACGGCTGGGGCGGCTACGAATGCTGCTGGGCGCGCACCCTCCTTGCCACGCTGGTCGGTGCGCTGGAAGTACCAGGCGGCATCCTCGGCACCACGGTGCGCTTGAACCGCCCGATGTCCGAGCGCCACAAGAGCGTTCAGCCCGGGCCCGACGGCTTCATGGCCTATCCGTTCAACCCGACGGATCGCGCGCACTGGAACGCCGCACCCAACATCCGCAACGCCTATCGCACCATGGTGCCGCTCGCGGCAGACGGCCCCTGGAGCCAGGCGCTCGGGCCGACGCACTTCTCCTGGATGTTCCTCGACGGCACGCCGCCCGGCTTGCCGCGCGTGACGCTGCCCGAGCTGTGGTTCGTCTATCGCACGAATCCGGCGATCTCCTTCTGGGACACCGATCGGCTCGGCGAGCGCATGGCGCGCTTCCCGTTCGTCGTCGCCTTCGCCTTCACGCGCGACGAGACGAACCATTTCGCCGACCTCTTGCTGCCGGAAGCTTCCGACCTCGAGAGCCTGCAGCTCATCCGCATCGGCGGCTCGAAATACATCGAGCAGTTCTGGGACCACGAAGGCTTCGCCCTGCGCCAGCCGATCGTCGCGCCGCAGGGCGAGGCGCGTGACTTCACCGACATCGCCACCGAGCTCGCCCAGCGCACCGGGCTCCTGGAGAAGTACAACGCCGCGATCAACAAAGGCGCGCTGGGCGTGCCGCTCAAGGATTTTTCGCTGGACATCTCCAAGCCGTTCTCCTGCGAGCAAATCTGGGACGCGGCCTGCAGGGCCGCTTCCGCCGAGCTGGGCAACGAGCCGCACGGCCTCGAGTGGTGGAAGGAGCACGGCTTCGCCACGCGGCCCTTTCCGCGTCTCGATTGGTATCTCTTCCCCACGCTCGCCGACCTGGGGCTGCGCTTCGAGATGCCCTACCAGGAGCGCCTCGCGCGCATCGGCGCCGAGCTCGGCAAGCGCCTGCACGAGCGCGACATGCGCTGGTGGGACAAGCAGCTTGCCGAGTACCAGGCGCTGCCGGCATGGAAAGACTTTCCGGCCGAATGGGAGCACGCGCTCGTCGCCAGCGGCGGCGCGTGCGCCGATTTTCCGTTCTGGCTGCTGACCTCGCGCTCGATGCAGTACGCCTGGGGCGGCAACGTCGGCATGCCGCTCATCAAGGAAGTGGCCGACAACGTCGCCGGGCACACGGGCGTGATCATCAACGCCGGCAAGGCGCGCGAGCTCGGCGTCGCCGAAGGCGACTGGGTCGATATCGCGACGCCGAAGAAGTCGGTGCGCGCGCGCGCAGTGCTGCGACAGGGCATCCGTCCCGACACGCTGCTGCTGCTCGGGCAATTCGGCCATTGGGCGACTCCGGTCGCCAAGGATTTCGGCATGCCGTCGATGAATACGCTCTCGGCGATGTCGCTCGAGCTGACCGACGCCACGGGTTCCGGCGCGGACGTGGTGCGTGTGGCGCTGGAGAAAACGGCATGACGCGCTGGGCGATGGTCGCGGACCTGAGCCGCTGCGTCGGCTGCCAGACCTGCACCGCCGCCTGCAAGCAGGTGAACGCCACGCCACCCGGCGTGCAGTGGCGGCGCGTGCTCGACCTGGAGACGGGCGAGTACCCGGACGTCAAACGCTCGTTCGTCCCGGTGGGCTGCATGCACTGCGACGATCCGCCCTGCATGGCGGTCTGCCCGAGCACCGCGACGCGCAAGCGCGCCGACGGCATCGTCACCGTCGACCCCGACCTCTGCATCGGCTGCGCTTACTGCGCGGTCGCCTGCCCTTACGACGCGCGCTTCAAGGTGAACGGCATCGCCACCAAGTGCACCTTCTGCGTCGAGCGCATCGACGCCGGCCTCGCGCAAGGCCTGACGCCGGGCGTCGATCCGCGGGCCACGCCCGCGTGCGTGAATTCCTGCATCGCGAATGCGCTGCACTTCGGCGACGCCGAGGATCCGGCGAGCAACGTCTCTCGGCTGCTCGCTGGGAACCAGCATTTCCGCCTGCACGAAGAGCTCGGCACCGGGCCCGGCATCTATTACCTCTGGGACCGTTTGCCGTGAACGTGCAAAGGAACTGGGACGCGCGCGCCGCCGCGAACTTCATGGGCGGGGGCTGCGGCGCCGGCCTGCTGATCTTCACGGCGCTCGTCGAGCGGCCGGCGCCCTGGGCCATCGCCCTGTCGCTCGCGCTGGTGGCCGCCGGCCTCGGCGCGGTGTGGCTCGAGATCGGCAAGCCGCTTCGCGCGCTGAATGTCTACTTCAACCCGTTCACCTCGTGGATGAGCCGTGAATCGTTCGCCGCTGTCGTGCTCTTCGTGGCGGGCGGCGCCGCGCTCGTCTATCCCGATCTGATTTTCGTGGCGGCGCTCGCCGCGCTCGCCTTTCTGTGGTGCCAGGCGCGGCTGCTGCAGGCGGCGAAAGGCATCCCAGCCTGGCGCGCGCGCGAAACGGTGGCGCTCATCGTGACCACGGGGCTCGCCGAAGGCGCGGGGCTCGGCCTGCTGTTCGATGCCGGCCCTCTCGCAACCACGGCGTTCGCATTGGCGCTCGCAGCGCGCGCCATCGCGTGGCTGCGCTACCGCCGCGCGGTGAAGAGCGCGGCGCTCGAGCCCGCCGGCAAGGCGCTGCTGGGCGTCGGCACTGTAGCCGCGCTTGTACTGCTGCTGGCCAGCGCACCGCTTGCTGGTCTCGCCGCCTTCGGCAGCGGCTGGTATCTGAAGTTTGCACTCGTCACGCGCGCATCGCTCAAGCAGGGATTCGCCCTCCCGCGGCTGCCGGTGCGCGGCACGAGATAGGAGAGAACGATGAACGCCATGCTGCAGCCCCGGTATGCCGCCAAGCTGAACCATCGCCCGCGTCCGGCGCGGCCCTACTACTACGAGCGCGAAGCCGAGACGCTGCCGCGCGAGGCGCTCGTGCGGCTGCAGCTCGCGCGCCTGCGCGCGATGCTGAAGAACGCCTGGCAGAACGTGCCGCTGCACCGCGCGCGCATGGACGCCGCGCGCGTGCGGCCGCAGGACGTGCGCACGCTCGACGACCTGGCGGCGCTGCCGTTCACGGTCAAAGCCGATCTGCGCGAGCACTATCCCTTCGGCCTCTTCGCGCGCCCGCGGGAAGCGCTCGCGCGGCTGCATGCGTCATCCGGGACGACGGGCAAGCCGACCGTAGTCGGCTACACGAGCAAAGACCTCGCGACGTGGTCCCATCTCATGGCGCGCTCGCTCGCCTGCGCCGGCGCGCGTCCCGGCGACGTGGTCCACAACGCCTACGGCTACGGGCTTTTCACCGGCGGCCTCGGCGCGCACTACGGCGCCGAGCGGCTGGGCGCCACGGTCGTGCCGATGTCG